>NZ_LZIZ01000108.1:0-20429 GCF_001666915.1 Mycobacterium sp. E3339
ACCCGGCCGATCCGGCCGAATCCGGGGGCGGGCACCCCCCGGCTCCCCGGCGTGATCTCGTAGCCGCAGACCCGGGCCTCCAGCCGGGTGGACGCCCCCTGCCAGTCGCCGTCGGTGACCAACACCGTGCACCCCTTGTTCCGGGCCCGCGCCACCACCGCCCGCGCCCGGGTCTGCGGCTACGAGATCACGCCGGGGAGCCGGGGGGTGCCCGCCCCCGGATTCGGCCGGATCGGCCGGGTGCGGCTGCAGGTCAGCGGGGTGTGTGCGGGACGACGGGTGACCGCCCGGGCGCGAGCCGGGTGAATCCCGGTGGCATCCCGGGTACTGGCCGTTTGGTGCATGGACTGGCCGGCGGTCGCGGCGGCCGCGGCCGCCGGGCTGTCCGCGACCGCCCCGGTGGCGGTCACGTTGGCCAATCGGGTGATCGCCTGCTCGGCGGCCGCCCGCGCGGCGGGAGTGCGGCGGGGGCTGCGGCGCCGGGAGGCGGCGGCCCGCTGCCCGCAGCTGCACGTCGCCACCGCCGACGCGGACCGCGACGCCCGCCACTTCGAAGCGGTCATTGCCGCAGTGGACGACCTGGTGCCGCGCGCCGAGGTGCTGCGGCCCGGGCTCTTGGTGCTGCCCGTGCGCGGGGCGGCCCGCTATTTCGGCTCCGAGGCCGACGCCGCCGAGCGGCTGATCGACGCGGTGGCTGTGAGTTCGGTGGCGGGCGCCGAGTGCCAGGTCGGGATCGCCGACCGGTTGTCCACCGCGGTCTTCGCGGCGCGGGCGGGTCGCATCGTCCCGGCGGGCGGTGACGCGAAGTTCCTGTCGGTGCTGTCGATCCGCCAGCTTGCCACCGAACCCAGCCTGTGCGGCCCCGGGCGCGAAGAGCTGACGGACCTGTTGTGGCGGATGGGGATTCGCACCATCGGCCAGTTCGCCGCGCTGTCGGCCACCGACGTGGCGTCCCGATTCGGCGCCGACGGGGTGGCCGCGCACCGGCTGGCCCGCGGCGAACCCGAGCGGGGACCGTCCGGGCGGGAGCCGCCGGAGGAGCTGGAGGCCGTGCTGGACTGCGACCCGCCGATCGACCGGGTCGACGCGGCGGCCTTCGCCGGGCGTTCGCTGGCCGCGGCGCTGCACCGGACGCTGATGGCCGCCGGGGTGGGCTGCACCCGGCTGGCCATTCACGCCGTCACCGCCAACGGCGAAGAGCTGCACCGGGTTTGGCGATGCGCCGAGCCGTTGACCGAGGACGCCACCGCCGACCGGGTGCGTTGGCAACTGGACGGCTGGTTGAGCAGCCGGACCGCGCGTCACCCCCGCCCGACGGCGGCGGTGACGCTGTTGCGGCTGCAGGCGGTCGAGGTGGTGTCGGCCGAGGCGTTGCAGTTGCCCTTGTGGGGTGGCCTGGGCGAGGAGGACCGGCTGCGGGCCCGCCGGGCCCTGGTGCGGGTGCAGGGCCTGCTCGGCCCGGAGGCGGTGCGCGTGCCGGTGCTGTCCGGCGGGCGCGGGCCGGCCGAACGCATCACGCTGACCCCCCTGGGCGACGAACCGGTTCCGCGGGCCGACCCGGTTCAGCCGTGGCCCGGCCGGCTGCCGGAGCCGTCGCCGGCGGTGTTGCTCGACGACGCGGTGGAATTGCTTGACGCCCAAGGGAACCCGGTGCGGGTGACCAACCGGGGGCTGTTCTCCGCCGACCCGGCGCGGCTGACCGGGCACGGCCAAGACGAGCGGCTGGACTGGTGGGCCGGCCCATGGCCGGTCGACGAGCGGTGGTGGGATCCCGACGTCGGAAAGGGCCGCACCGCCCGCGCGCAGGTCCTGCTGGAAGGCAAGCGGGCGTTTCTGCTGTGCTACCGCCAGCGGCGCTGGTACCTCGAGGGCAGCTACGAGTGAGTACACGCATCTCCGCCCGCTCGGCGACTAGGCTGACACGATGCCAACGACGTCGGAGCCCCCCGAGGGAAATGACTTAACGCCGCACTTCGACGATGTGCAGGCCCACTACGACCTGTCGGACGAATTCTTCCGGCTGTTCCTCGACCCGACCCAGACGTACAGCTGCGCCTACTTCGAGCGCGATGACATGACGCTGGAAGAAGCGCAGATCGCCAAGATCGACCTCGCGCTCGGCAAACTCGGGCTGAAGCCGGGCATGACGTTGCTCGACGTCGGCTGCGGTTGGGGCGCCACCATGATGCGCGCCGTCGAAAAATACGACGTCAACGTCGTCGGCCTCACCCTGAGCCGCAACCAGGCCGATCACGTCGAACAGCTGATCGCCCAATCCGACAGCCCACGTTCCGCGCGGGTGCTGCTGGAGGGCTGGGAGCAGTTCGACGAGCCGGTGGACCGGATCGTCAGCATCGGCGCCTTCGAGCACTTCGGGCACGAGCGCTACGACGCGTTCTTCACCCTGGCGCATGACCTGTTGCCCGACGACGGAATCATGCTGCTGCACACCATCACCGGGCTGCACCCGACGGAGATGGCCGAGCGTGGCATGCCGCTTTCGTTCACGTTCGCCCGATTCATCAAATTCATTGTCACCGAGATCTTTCCGGGCGGGCGGCTACCGTCGATACCGATGGTGCAAGAGCGCGCCACCGCGAACGGCTTCACCGTGACCCGCGTGCAGTCGCTGCAGCCGCACTACGCCAAGACGCTCGACCTCTGGGCCGCCGCACTGCAGGCCAATAAGGACCAGGCCATCGCGGTGCAGTCCGAGGAAGTCTACGAGCGCTACATGAAATACCTGACCGGTTGTGCCGACGCATTCCGGATCGGATACATCGACGTCGATCAGTTCACGTTGCAGAAATGACCACGGCACGCCGGACACCGAGCGGCGCTTGAGCATCGACGGCTAGCGCCCTCAGCCCTGCCCGTCGCGCACCGCCCGCGCCCGCGCCATCAGCCCGGCGCCGCCGGGCAACGCCCCCACCACGGCGCGGGCCAGCCGATCGCGGCCCCGCACGCCGTCGGTCCTGGCCTGCCCGGCACGCAGGTGGCGCCAGCCCAGCGCCGCCCACGACGCCGCGACGGCGGCGTCGGTCACCCCGCCGCGGGCCCGGCGCCGGTCCACCGCGGCCAGGCCGAGCGCGGTGGCCGAGTGCACGGTGTCCACCCACACGCCGGCCGCCAGCACCTCCGGACCGGGATTGATCCCCGACAGCAGCGCCTGGACGATGTGACGTCCGCCCAGGATCCGGGTGACGACGAGCGCCTTGCGATCGACCTGCACGCCGTGAATGTGGTCCAGCACCTCGGACGGCGCGGCCAGCAGCACGGTGCCCCACCCCGCGCGCAGCACCTCGATGAAGCGAATCTTCATGGGGTACAGGGTAACCGGCTCGCGAAGGCCCCAACCCGGTCGATGAACCGGTCGAAGAACGCCGCCGCATCGACGTCAACGCCGATCAGGGCGTTGGGCTTTCGGCGTCCCGACCAATCGGTCACCGTCATGGCGCGGGTCAGCGTCCCCGTCAGCTCGATGTCGACCGTCGCCGGGCGCGTGGTGACCAGCCCCGGGTCCAGCGCCGCGGCGGCGGCCAGCGGATCGTGCAGATGCGCCTGGTAGCCGTGGCCGTTGTCGTGGTAGGCCTCGAGGTAGAACCGCATCGCGTCCTCGACCACCCGGATCAGCGGGTTGGACGCCGTCGACCGGGTGCCGGGCTCGTCGTCCGCACTCATCGGCGTCGCCGTCGACCCGGCGGCGGCCGCCAGCCTGGCGAGGTGATCCGGCGTCATCCCCACCTTGCGGGTCAGGTCCAAACCGCAGAGGATCGGAAGGCGCTCTGGCCCAACAACTTCGGGGTCCCAGGCGGCCAGCACCTCGGCGGCGGCCTCGGGGTCCACGCTGATGTTCCATTCCGCCACCGGCGTGGTGTTGCCCCGGTGATCGTAGGAACCGCCCATGACGACAAGCCGGCGCAACAGCGTCGGCAACGCCGGTTCGGCGCGCAGCGCCAACGCCAGATTGGTCAGCGGCCCGGTCGCGACGCCGATGAGCTCACCCGGAAAGGCGTGCGCGGCGCGCACCCAGGCGGTCGCCGAGTCGTGATCGGTGAGCCGGCGATCGGCGGGCGGCAGCTCGGCGTACCCCAGCCCCCGGGAGCCGTGGACCTTCGACGGCAGGCCCATGGGCCCCGACAGGGTCTCGTCGGAACCCTTGGAGACCGGTATGCCGGTGACGGCGCACAGCTCGAGCAGGCCCAGGTTGTTCTCGCAAACCTGTTGCACGCCAACGTTTCCCCCGGTGGAGGCGATGCCGACCACGTCCGCGTCCGGGCTGGCGAACAGGTACATCAGGGCCAGCGCGTCGTCCACGCCGGTGTCGACGTCGACGAAGACGGGGTTCACCGCGGTAACGATACCGGCGGCTACGGCCACGCCGAGGCGAAGGTGATCACCAGGACGTCACGCTGCGCGGGGCCCGAGCCGTCGATCGGCCGGATCGGGGAGACGCCGTGCCGCGTCCGGCGGTCGTCGCCCAGCATCAGCGTGCCGGGCTCGGCCAGCGTGGTCGCCAGCAACTGCCGGCCGTCGAGGTCGCACACGGTGCTCTCGCCGCCGATGGCGTTGCGCCGCCCGACCAGCAGCGAGCTGACCAGGGTGACGCCGTCGCGGTGCATGCCCTCCGGCGTGGGATGGCCACCCTCGTCCGTCAACGACCGGATCCGGAACAGATGCACCTTGACGTTCCAGTCCCGCACCCGGTCCAGTGCGTCCGCCACCCGGGCCTGCAGATCGATCAGCTTGCGCAGCAAGGGATCCCCAGCGAACGCCTCGGTCAGCGGCTCGAAGTCGCGGTCCTTGCCGATGTAGAGCGGATTGGAGTCCTCCGGCTGCACGAACGTGCTCCTGGGCATCGGTCGCAGCACCCCGTCGCGCAGGGAGTACTGGCCGTACCGGCGCAACCGCTGCACGCCCAGCTCGGCCGCGTAGGGGTCGGGCCCCAGCCGCTGCCAATGCCGGGCGAACCGGGTCCACTCTTCGCGGCCGGCACCCAGGCTCCGCGTCACGTCGAACGAGGACATCACGGCGGCACCGGTCGTGGCGACCAGCCGGGCCGCGGCGGCCACCGGGTCGGCGTCGGCCCGCTTCTCGGACAGAATCCGGGTCATCGCGCCGGAATACCGCAATCGCACGCGGCGCAAACGCGTCGATTTACCAGTGCACTCCGGGCACCAAGCGCACCAGACGCTTGACTCCTCGCGGTGTCCGGATGCCCTTGGTGACCGCGCGGACGGGCCGCCTCGGCTTGCGCGGTGGCCGGGGAGCGACGGCGGCCGGTTCGGGGGGCACGCCGCGGGCGGCGGCCGAGTCGGGGTAACCCAGGTACAGCTGGTGCAGGATGCGCCGGGACGTCCGCGGCGCGAAGTAGTTGCCCACCTCGGCCAGCGTGCCCAGCGGGGTGTCTATGCGGGCCGGCTTCTCGACCAGGCCGCGCACCACCATGGCGGCCGCGCGCTCCGGGCTGATGGCGGGCACCGGGTTGAGCCGGTGCGACGGCGCGATCATCGGCGTACGGACCAGGGGCATATGGATATTGGTGAACGTGATGTGGTCGGAAAGCGTCTCCGACCCGACCACGTCGGCGAACGCGTCCAGCGCCGCCTTGGTGGGCAGATACGAGCTGTACTTGGGGTTGCGGGCCTGCACGCCGGCGCTGGAGACGTTGACCACGTGGCCGAAGCGGCGCTCGCGCCAGTGCGGCAGCAGCGCCAGCACCATGCGCACCGCGCCGAAGTAGTTGACCGCCATCACTCGCTCGTAGTCGTGCAGCCGATCGGTCGAATTGACCACGGAGCGGCGAATCGATCGGCCCGCGTTGTTCACCAGGTAGTCGACGTGGTCGAAGCGCCCCAGGATGTCCTTGATGGTGTGTTCGACCGAGGTGGAATCGGTGACGTCGCAGGTGAAGGCGTGGGCGTCGCCCCCGCCGGCGCGGATCTCGGCGACCAGCTGATCCAGCGCGTCGGCATTGCGCGCCAGGGCGAACACGGTTGCGCCCCTTTCGGCGACGGCGATGGCCGCCGCGCGGCCGATGCCGCTGGACGCGCCGGTGATGATGACGTGCCTGCCCCGCAGCGGGGCCCGCGGATCGTCGCGGCGCGCCCGGTCGGGGTCGAGGTGCTCGGCCCAGTAACGCCACAGCCTGGGCGCGTAGTCGGAGAACTCGGGCACCTCGATGCCGGTGCCGCGCAACGCGTTCCGGGTCTGGTCGTTGACGAAGGTGGGCTTGAGGTCGACGAGGTCGAACACCTCGGCCGGGATGCCGAGCTGGGTGGCCGCCATGTTGCGCAGGACCCGGGCCCGGCCCCGCACCCTCAGCACCGGCGCGGCAACGGAGCCGGGCAGCGACCCGCGCGCGGGCGGCAGGCCCGCTGCCCTGGCGACGCCGCGGTAGATGCCGCGCAGCCCAACGGTTTTGGGGGCGGTCAGGTGGAACGTGCGGCCGTCACCACCCTCGGCGTGCATGAGCGCGACCAGCGCGTCGACGACGTAGTCGACCGGCACGATGTTGGTGCGCCCGGTGTCGGGCAGCAGGATGGGTGTCAGCGACGGCAACGCCGCCAGCTTGGCCAGTACGCCGAAGAAGTAGTACGGCCCGTCGACCTTGTCCATCTCGCCGGTGCGCGAATCGCCCACCACCACCGCCGGCCGGTAGATCCGGTAACGCAGTCCCGGGGCCGAGCGCACCAGCAGCTCGGCCTCGAACTTCGTCCGGTGGTACGGGCTGGGCAGGCGCTGGCCGACGTCGAAGTCGTCCTCGGTGTACTCGCCGGGGAAGTCGCCCGCCACGGCGATCGAGGACACGTGGTGCAACGTCGCGCCCAGCCGCTGCGCCAGCCCGACGACGGCGCGGGTGCCGTCGACGTTGGTGGCCCGCTGCTGCGCCTCGTCGGCGGTGATGTCGTAGATCGCCGCGCAGTGCACGACGTGGTCGACCCGGCCCAGCTCGGCGACGGTCTCGTCCGCCAGCTCCAGCTCCGGCAGCGCCGCGACCAGCGGCTTCGCCCGCTCACCCCACTCGGCCGCCAGGCGTTCGAAGCGGCCCAGCGACTCCCGGCGGACCAGCACCCACACCTGGGCATCGGGCCGGCCGTCCAGCAGGCGACTCACGACGCGGCGACCAATAAACCCGGTACCGCCGGTAACGACATACCGCATGCAGCCCATCGTGGCGGGTGGCGGGCGCCCGCGTCAACCGTGGCGTAGGGAGGTCAGTTGTGGAAGTCCTTGATGCCGTCCCACTCCACCAAGGTCCAGCCGTAGAGCGGGTTGCCGGTGATCACCACGCGGCCGATGTTGGGCAGGGGGTGGCTGGTCAGCAACGAGTCCTTGGCGTTCTTCGTGTTCATCAGCGTCCAGTACTCGATGGCGAACTTGTGCGAGAACACCACCGGGTCGTGCTGGCCGCTGTTGTAGACCTTCGCGATGGCGGCGGTGAACTGTTCGTTGAACTCCTTGCCGCTGACCGACCCGGGGATGCTGTCCTGCGTGTCGCCGCGGAGCCAGTCCGCCGGCGCCAGCAGATACGTCGCGTTCTCCTGCGGGATCGGTTTGCCCTCGAACCAGCCCGCGTTGATCTCCTGAATGCCCTGCAGCACCTCGACCTGCTTGCCCAGCTCCGAGGCCAGCGGCGCGGCGGTCTGCTGGGTGCGGACCATGGTGGAGGCGTAGATGCCGTCGTAGTCCTTGTGGCCCGCCTGGTGCGCGACTTGCTGGGCCTGCCCCTGGCCCTCGGGGGTCAGGCTTGGCCCGGGCACCGAGGTGTCGATGATCCCGCTGGCGTTGGATGCCGACTGGGCGTGCCGGATGAACGTGATCGTGATGCTGCGCGCCTGCGGTGTCCCGCCGCAGGCCCCGACGACGAGGACCGCGGTCAGCGCCGCGACGGCCTTCGAGACATTCCGGATCAAGCTGCGCTTCGGCATGGCAAATAGCCTGCCCTGCCGACGGCATCGGTGGGAAGGGTTTGCGATGGTTAAGTGGAGAAATTACTTGCGAAGGAGACTCAGATGGCGATTGACCCGAGTGCCGTCGGCGCGGTGACCGAACCGATGCTGTTCGAGTGGACCGACCGGGACACGCTGCTGTATGCGCTCGGCGTCGGCGCCGGCCTGGACGACCTGTCGTTCACCACCGAGAACAGCCACGGCATCGATCAGCAGGTGCTGCCCACCTACGCCGTGATCTGTTGCCCGGCGTTCGGGGCGGCCGGCAAGGTCGGAACGTTCAACTGGGCCATGCTGTTACACGGCTCGCAGGAAATCCGGTTGCACGCGCCGCTGCCGCCGGCCGGGAAGCTGTCGGTGGTCACCGAGGTCGCCGACATCCAGGACAAGGGCGAGGGCAAGAACGCGATCCTGGTGTTGCGCGGCCGGGGCACCGACCCGGACTCGGAGAAGCTGATCGCCGAGACGCTCACCACCCTGGTGATCCGGGGCGAGGGCGGGTTCGGGGGCGTGCCGGGTCAGCGGCCGGTGGCCCCGGAGATCCCCGACCGCGAGCCCGACGCCCGGGTGGCGTTGCCCACCCGGGAAGACCAGGCGCTGATCTACCGGCTGTCCGGTGACCGCAACCCGCTGCACAGCGATCCGTGGTTCGCCCGTGAGCTGGCCGGGTTCCCGAAGCCGATCCTGCACGGGCTGTGCAGCTATGGGGTGACGGGCCGCGCGCTGGTCGCCGAACTCGGCGGCGGGACCGCGGCCAATGTCACCTCGATCGCCGCGCGGTTCACCTCTCCGGTGTTACCCGGCGAGACGCTGACCACCATGATCTGGCGAACCGAGCCGGGCAAGGCGGTGTTCCGCACCGAGGCCTCGGGGGCGGAAGGCTCCGGCCCCCGGGTGGTGCTCGACGACGGCGCGGCGGAATACGTGCAGGCCTAGCCGGACAGCTCGCGCGCCAGCCGGGCGGTGAACTCGCTGGCGCGCTCGGGGCTGTCCAGTGCGAACTGCGCCGCGGTGGCGCGGTCCCCGTCGTCGTAGTGCCGCACCAGGATTGGCACGCCACCGTCGTGGACCGCGTCGAATGCGTCCTCGTCGGTGATGTCGTCGCCGAGGTAGACCGGCGTCCGGGCGCCGGGTTCGGCCCCGGTTAGGTGATCGAGCACCCAGCGCAGCGTTTTGCCCTTGTCCCAATCCAGGTCCGGGCGCAGCTCGATGACCTCGCGGCCGGTGGTCACCCGCAGGCCGTCGCGGCGGCCCGCCGCGCGCACCGCGGCCGCCACCTCGCCGACGCGGTCCCGGGCGGCGTTGCGGTAATGCACGGCGACCCCAAAGCGCTTGTGTTCCACCACGACACCGTCGATGGCGCCCAGTCGTTCGCGCAGCTCGCCGGCCGCGCCCTCCAGCACCGGAATGGCCGCCGCGGCGGCGTCGTTCTGGTGGTGCGTGCCGTCGGGCGCGGTCAGCTCGAACCCGTGGCTGCCGGCGTACCATATCCCTTGCACGCCAACTCGTTTCGTGACGTCGGCCAGGTCGCGGCCCGACAGCACCGCGACCGGGCACCGCGCGGCCAGCTGCCGCAGGGCATCGGTGGCGCCGGCGACCGGGACGGCGGCGTCGGGGTCGTTGACGATGTCGGACAGCGTGCCGTCGAAGTCGAAGAACACCGCCGGTCGCCGCGCGGCCAGGTGGTCGAGGGCTTCCAGCGCGTCGGGCAGCTGCGACATCCGCCGGTCCCCGGTGCGGACGGCGACCTCGCGCAGGTCGGCGACGACCGCGTCCGCGCCGGCGTCCCGCAATGCGTCGCCGTGCCCGGTGCCGATCACCAACGCGAAGCCGCCGGCCCGCGCGGCGGCGACGCCCGCCGCGTCGGCGGTTACCACCGCGCATCGACCGGGCCGCACGCCCAGGTCGTCGGCCGCCCTTGACAGGTCCTCGGGCGAGGAGAAAACCGCGGCACCGACGCCGATCTCGCGCAGTTGCCCATCCAGGACGGGGTCGGGCGCGTCGAACAGCACCGCGTCATGGCGGCGCGGGTCGATGATCACCGACCCGGAATCTGGCATGACCCAACCTTCTCACGCCGGCCGGGCCGGGCGGGAGTGGGTCAGCGCCGCGCTTGCCCCGGCGGGCGCGGCCCCGGTGCCCGGTGCGGAAACGTTCGCTTGCGGCGCCGATCGCTGAGCAACAGCACCGAGTCACCGCTGAGCGCCACCAGCCGCGCCATGCCCAGTTCGATGCCGGCGGCCAATTGCTTGACGTCGAACCCGGCGCCGGGCTCGGCGGTGATGCCGAACACCAGCTCATCGCCGTAGCTGAGCACCGCGACCCCGGTGCTCAGCTGGACGGCGGTCGGGGGAATGGGCAGCAGGCGCTCCATCGTCTGGCCCATCAGGCGCAGCCGGTGACGGGGCCCGGGCACGCTGGTCGCCAGCGTCACGATGGCGCGCTGCGGCAGCCGGGAGAGCAACGCATTGACGTTGTCCCGCAACACCGTTGGCAATGAATTGAGCGCCGACTCGAGCATGCCGCGGGCTGGCGGGGGGCCGGTTTCCCTTTCCTTCCACCGGATCTGCACGGTCCGCAACCGCTGGACCGGGTCGTCGTGTTCGACCGGCAGGTACGGCGATCGGACCGGCGCCGGCACCAGCGCACGCAGCGAGCCCGGCCGCGGCTCCTCGCCGCGGCCGATCAGCACCGTCCGGAAGCCCTCGGTGGCGGCGGCGAGCGCGACGTCGTTGACGGTCACCCCGAATTTGCGGCACACGCGGTCGACCTCGGCGATCGGGACCCGCACCGTGGCGTAGCGCCGCAGGGTGGCCCGGTCGGGCGTCCGCAGGCCGGGCAGGACCGCGCCGACGACGGCCCCGGTGGTCGCCCAGGACGCCCGCCACAACGTGTCGGCCCAGCCCGGTCGCCGCACCGGCTGCCGCGCAACCTGTTTCGCGCCGGGGGGATCGGCGAAGGTGGCGTCGTCGGCGTCGTCGCAAAGCCTGCTGAGCAGGTGGGCGGGCGACTTGCCGTTCAGCAGGCGGTGATGGATCTTCATCAGGATCGCCCACCGGTTGCCCTTGAGGCCCTCGATCATCCAGCACTCCCAGGGCGGACGGTCGAGGTCCAGGGGGCGCTCGAGGGCGTGGGCAATGGCCCGGGACAGCTCGGTGTCGTCACCCGGCCGCGGGATCGCCACCCGGTGCACGTGCTGGGTGAGGTCGAATTCCGGGCAGTCGACCCAGTCCTGGTCCGCCGGGTGCGCGGGTAGCACCTGGGTGCAGCGCGGTATCGACCGAATGCGTTCCGCCAGAAGCGCTTCGAGACGCCGGTAATCGGGGGCGGCGCCGTCGACGATGGCGACCGCGCCGATCGCCAGGCCGGCGTGCTGGTCCGCGTCGTGAGCGTTCAGGAACGCCGCGTCCGGTGACCTCACCTGCGCCATGTTCTCCCCGCCGCCAATCTGCCCTCGTACCAGTGTCCGCCGGCCCGCGCGCCCGCGGTAGGCCCGCGGCGTTAAGAGCTTGTTTAGGAGTTGACGATCGGTTTAACAACGGTTGGCCTGCGCCGGAGGTAATTCGAACAAACATTCGATAGACTGGCGCGGTGGGCTGGTTTAACGGTCCGCCGAGCTGGGCGGAGATGGAGCGTGTCCTCGACAGCAAGCCGCGCCACGCCGGCGTGCCAGTGGTCCCCGGGGAGGATGCCCCCCTGTCGTCCAAGCGCGGCACGTACCGGCCGCCGGACGACGCCCGGCCGACCCGCACGTCGGTCGCTTATGCCGAGTTGCACGCGCATTCGGCGTTCAGCTTCCTCGACGGGGCCAGCACGCCGGAGGAGATGGTCGAGGAGGCGGCCCGGCTGGGCCTGCGCGCCCTGGCGCTCACCGATCACGACGGCCTGTACGGGGCGGTGCGGTTCGCCGAGGCGGCCGCCGAACTCGACCTGCGCACCGTGTTCGGCGCCGAGCTGTCGCTGGGGCCGGGCGCCCGCACCGAGACGCCCGATCCGCCCGGCCCGCACCTGCTGGTGCTTGCCCGCGGCCCGGAGGGCTACCGGCGGCTGTCGCGGCAGCTGGCCGCGGCGCACCTGGCCGGCGGGGAGAAGGGCAAGCCGCGCTACGACCTCGACGCGCTCACCGAGGCGGCCGGCGGCCACTGGCACATCCTGACCGGGTGCCGCAAAGGCCATGTCCGCCAAGCGTTGTCGCAAGGCCCGGAAGCCGCGCAGCGGGCGCTGGCCGATCTGGTGGACCGGTTTGGCGCACATCGGGTCAGCATCGAGTTGACCCACCACGGTCACCCGCTCGACGACGAACGCAACGCGACGCTGGCCGGGCTGGCGTCCCGCTTCGGCGTCGGCGTGGTCGCCACCACCGGGGCGCATTTCGCGGGGCCGTCACGGCGCAGGCTGGCCATGGCGATGGGCGCCATCCGGGCGCGGCAGTCCCTGGACGCCGCGGCCGGATGGCTGGCCCCGCTGGGTGGTTCGCACCTGCGGTCCGGCGAGGAGATGGCCCGGCTGTTCGCGCAGGTGCCTTTTGGAGGCCCCGACGCGGTGACCGCCGCCGCCGAGCTCGGCGAGCAGTGCGCGTTCGGGCTGGCGCTCATCGCTCCGCAGCTGCCGCCCTTCGACGTGCCCGCCGGGCACACCGAGGACAGCTGGCTGCGGCAGCTGACCATGGTGGGTGCGCGGGACCGTTACGGGCCGCCCGACAGGGCGTCACGTGCCTACGCCCAGATCGAGCATGAACTGAAAGTCATTGAACGCCTCACGTTTCCGGGCTACTTCCTGGTGGTGCACGACATCGCCCGGTTCTGCCGCGAGAACAACATCCTGTGCCAGGGCAGGGGATCGGCGGCCAATTCCGCGGTCTGTTATGCCCTCGGCGTCACCGCGGTGGATCCGGTGGCCAACGAGCTGCTGTTCGAGCGGTTCCTGTCGCCCGCCCGCGACGGGCCGCCCGACATCGACATGGACATCGAGTCGGACCAGCGCGAGAAGGTCATCCAGTACGTCTACGACAAATACGGCCGCGACTACGCCGCCCAGGTCGCCAACGTCATCACCTACCGGGGGCGGATCGCGGTGCGCGACATGGCCCGGGCCCTGGGCTTCTCGCAGGGGCAACAGGACGCGTGGAGCAAACAGATCGGCCACTGGAACGGGTTGGCCGATTCGCCCGACGTCGAGGGCATCCCACCGCCGGTGGTCGACCTGGCCAACCAGATCCGGAACCTGCCGCGGCACATGGGCATCCATTCCGGCGGCATGGTGATCTGCGACCGGCCGATCGCCGATGTGTGCCCGGTGGAGTGGGCGCGCATGGAGAACCGCAGCGTCCTGCAGTGGGACAAAGACGACTGCGCGGCAATCGGTTTGGTGAAGTTCGACCTGCTCGGGCTGGGCATGCTCTCGGCGCTGCACTACGCCATCGACCTGGTGGCCGAGCACAAGGGGATCGAGGTTGACCTGGCCCGCCTCGACCTCTCCGAGCCGGCGGTGTACGAGATGCTGGCCCGCGCCGATTCCGTCGGCGTGTTCCAGGTGGAGTCGCGGGCGCAGATGGCCACGTTGCCCCGGCTGCGGCCGCGGATCTTCTACGACCTGGTGGTGGAGGTCGCGCTGATCCGCCCCGGCCCCATCCAGGGCGGATCGGTGCACCCCTACATCCGGCGGCGCAACGGCCTGGACCCGGTGACCTACGACCACCCGTCCATGGAATCGGCGCTGCGAAAGACATTGGGGGTGCCGCTCTTTCAGGAGCAGTTGATGCAGCTGGCGGTGGACTGCGCCGGCTTTTCGGCCGCCGAGGCCGACCAGCTGCGGCGCGCCATGGGGTCCAAGCGCTCCACCGAACGCATGCGACGGTTGCGCGGGCGGTTCTACGAGGGCATGCGCGCGCTGCACGGCGCCCCCGACGAGGTGATCGACCGGACCTACGAAAAGCTGGAAGCCTTCGCCAATTTCGGCTTCCCGGAGAGCCACGCGCTGTCCTTCGCGTCGCTGGTGTTCTACTCGTCGTGGTTCAAGCTGCACCACCCGGCGGCGTTCTGCGCGGCGCTGCTGCGCGCGCAGCCGATGGGCTTCTATTCGCCCCAGTCGCTGGTGGCCGACGCGCGCCGGCACGGCGTGACGGTGCACGGGCCGGACGTCAACGCCAGCCTGGCGCACGCCACCCTCGAGAACGGCGGGACGGAGGTGCGCCTGGGCCTTGGCGCCGTGCGGCACATCGGCGACGACCTCGCCGAGCGGCTGGTGCAGGAGCGAAAGACCAACGGCGCCTTCGCTTCCCTGCTGGACCTGACCACCCGGTTGCAGCTGTCGGTACCGCAGACCGAGGCGCTGGCGACGGCCGGTGCGCTGGGCTGCTTTTCCATGTCCCGGCGCGAGGCGTTGTGGGCGGCCGGGGCGGCCGCCACCCAACGCCCGGACCGCCTGCCCGGGGTGGGCTCGTCGTCGCACATCCCGGCGCTGCCCGGGATGAGCGAGCTGGAACTGGCCGCGGCCGACGTGTGGGCCACCGGCGTCTCCCCGGACAGTTACCCGACGCAGTTCCTGCGGGCGGACCTGGACGCGATGGGTGTGGTGCCCGCCGAGAAGCTGCTTTCGGTGCCCGACGGCGATCGGGTGCTGATCGCCGGTGCGGTGACCCACCGGCAACGGCCCGGCACGGCCCAGGGGGTGACGTTTCTCAACCTCGAGGACGAGACGGGAATGGTCAACGTGCTGTGCACGCCGGCGGTGTGGGCGCGGCACCGCAAGCTGGCCAACACCGCCCCGGCGATGCTGGTGCGCGGCCAGGTCCAAAACGCCAGCGGCGCCGTCACCGTCGTCGCCGAGCGGCTGGGGCGCATCACGCTGGCGGTCGGCTCGAAGTCGCGCGACTTCCACTGAGCGGCCCGGACCGCCAAGACGACCGCGCCGAACGTGCAGTCACGGCGAGAATTTCGCCAAAACCTCGCCGTCAGTGCACGTTCGGCGCGGCCGAAGCGGTTGTCGAGCCGTTTGCGCGGAAAGGCACACAGCACATGCGCCGCGCCGTACGCTACTGCAAACAGATCGCTGGGAATCGGCTGTATTGATCGAGGGTGTCAAGGGAGTCGAAATGAAATTCAAGCCCGTTCGCCACGGCGCCGCGATACTGGGTTGTGCTGCGGCGCTTGTTCTTTCGCCCGCGGCCGCCAGCGCCGATCCGCCGGACCCGCACCAGCCGGACATGACGAAGGGCTTCTGCCCGGGCGGTCGATGGGGATACGGCAATCTGGCCGTGTGCGACGGCGAGAAGTATCCCGACGGCTCGTTTTGGCACCAGTGGATGAAAACCTGGATAGTCGGCCCGCAGTTCTATTACGACTGCGTCGGCGGCGACGAACCCCTGCCGGGGCCGCCTCCGCCGGGCGGCTGCGGCGGGGCGATCCCGCCCGGCGAGCCGCCCCCGCCCGCAAGCTGACCGGGACCGATCACGACTAGGCCTCCGGTGTCGTCCAGACCCGGGTCGGGGTGATCGCCAACCGGGTGCTGAACGCCTCCATCGACATGCCCGTCTCCGACTCCAATTCCTCGGCGAGCGTCCGGTATTTCGCCCAGTAGGGCGCGTCGTCCCGGCAGTTAACACCGGTCGCGTCGACCGTCGCGGTGCCCCCGATGACGATGATGCCGCCGCCGCTGCCGTCGGAATCCAAATTGAGGCTCACCTCGGGATGTCTCTTGATATGGGCGACTTTGGCAGCTTGCGGCAACGTGTACACCGTGAGCCTGGTGCCGTCGAAGTAAAACCAGACCAGCCGGGGAACCGGTTGACCCGATTTGGCGACGGTGGTCAGCCAGCCGAAGTTGTCCGACTCGAGCCGCTGGGAAACCTCTTGTGTCAGTTCGACGCTCATAGGCCGAATGTAACCTCCAAACATGACCCTCAACTTGTCCGTCGACGAAGTCCTCACCACCACCCGCTCGGTCCGCAAACGCCTCGACTTCGACAAGCCGGTGCCGCGCGAGGTGCTGATGGAATGCCTCGACCTGGCGCTGCAGGCGCCCACCGGGTCCAATTCGCAGGGCTGGCAGTGGGTGTTCGTCGAGGACGCGGACAAGAAGAAGGCGATCGGCGACGTCTACCTGAAGAACGCCCGCGGCTACCTGAGCTCACCCGCTCCCGAATACGCCGAGGGGGACACCCGCGGGGAGCGGATGGGCAAGGTGCGCGACTCCGCGACCTACCTCGCCGAACACATGCACGAGGCGCCGGTGTTGCTGATTCCCTGCATCTTTGGCCGGGAGGAGAAGCAGCCGCTGGGCGGCGTGTCGTTCTGGGCGTCGCTGTTCCCGGCGGTCTGGAGCTTTTGCCTGGCGCTGCGCTCACGCGGGCTGGGGTCGTGCTGGACGACGCTGCACCTGCTCGGTGACGGTGAAAAGCAGGTCGCCGACGTGGTGGGGATTCCGTACGACGAGTACAGCCAGGGCGGGCTGTTCCCCATCGCCTACACCAAGGGCACCGACTTCCGCCCGGCCAAGCGGCTGCCCGCCGAGCAGCTCACGCACTGGAACACCTGGTAATCAGGTTTGCAGAGGCCAAACCTCGACGACCCCGTGCGCGACCGCGCACGGCGTCTGGCTCACCCGCTCGATCGCCGCGTCGATGTCCTCGGCCTCGACCACCGCGAACCCCGCGATCGGCAACGCCGAGCGCAGGAAGGGGCCGGGCTCGATCCGCACGCCCGCGCCGTCCGGGTTGCGCACCTGCACGGGTTGTCCGGCCCGGCCGACAAGTGCGCCGGCCGCGCTGAGCTCGTCGTCGCGAGCGTGCGCGGCGCGTCTACGGTCGTCGCTCAACTGGTGGTATCCGGCCGCTTCGCCGTAACCGATCGTGATGAAGGTGGGCATATCAATGCTGACCGGCGCCGGCCGCGTAACTCATCGCTAGACACCGCCCGGGTAGCCGTGCTGGCGCCAGGCCTCGTAGACGGCGACGGCCGCGGCGTTGGACAGGTTCAGCGAGCGGCGGCCGGCCAGCATCGGGATGCGCACCTGCTCGGTGATGTGCTCGTCGGCCAGCGTCGCGGCGTCCAGCCCGGTGGGCTCGGGCCCGAACATCAACACGTCGCCCGCCCGGTAGCGGACGTCCGCGAACGACGTGGGCGCGTGCGACGTGAACGCGAACACCCGGGCCGGCGTGAGCGCCTCCCACGCGGCCGCGAGCGAGGCGTGGACCGTGACCGACGCCAGATCGTGGTAGTCCAGCCCGGCCCGCCGCAGCTTGGGCTCGGACAGGTCGAAGCCCATCGGCTCGACTAGGTGCAGTTCGCAGCCCGTCGCCGCCACGGTCCGGATCGCGTTGCCCGTGTTCGGGGGGATGCGCGGGCAGTAAAACATCAGCTTGAACACAACGCGATAATGGTCGCATGGTCGAGCAGAGCCTCTGGATGCAGAAAGTCGCTGCCGATCCAGGACATTCGCGCTGGTACATCGAGCGGTTCCGGGCGATGGCCCGCGCCGGCGACGACCTGGCCGGCGAGGCCCGCTTCGTGGACGCGATGGCGCCGCGCGGTGCCCGCATCCTCGACGCCGGTTGCGGGCCCGGCCGCCTCGGCGGGTACCTGGCCGCCGCCGGCCACCACGTCGTCGGCGTCGACGTCGATCCGGCGCTGATCGAGGCGGCCGAGCAGGATCACCCCGGCCCGCGCTGGCTGGTCGGCGACCTCGCCGAGCTCGACCTGCCCGCGCGCGGCATCGCCGAACCGTTCGACGTGATCGTGTCCGCCGGCAACGTGATGACGTTCCTCGCCCCCAGCACCCGCGTCCGGGTGCTGGGCCGCCTGCGCGCCCACCTCGGCGGCGAGGGCCGGGCGGCGATCGGCTTCGGCGCCGGCCGCGACTACGGGTTCGCCGAGTTCCTGGGCGACGCGACGGCCGCCGGGTTCGAGCCCGACCTGCTGCTGTCCACCTGGGATCTCCGCCCGTTCACCGATGACTCGGACTTCCTCGTCGCCGTCCTCCGCCCGGCTTAGCGGCTGTCATTGGCGGCGACCCGCCGCGCCCGGCTGCGCCGCGCTTGCGATCGCCGCGTTTGCCAGGATCGTCCGCCCGTGCGCGGCACCACCTTGGAGGAGCCTGTCTGCTCAGTACGGACTGTGGTGACCTGGACCGCGGGCTGTCATACTCGTCGGATTGCCACGTTGACGCGCTCGCGCCCCTCTGGCGTGGCACGGGTGGATAAAGCAGGAAGTCTCATGAGCCTCTCGTTTTCTCGAGCGCTGACCATCAGCGCAGCGGCCGGTCGCGCGGCCGCGGCGACGTGACCATGTTCGCCCGCCCGGCCCACGCGGCCGAGGCGGTCCAGTCCGAGTCGCCGCAGGTCCACGCCGACCCGGCGCCGGCCAAACGCCCCCCGACCTGGTCGCTGAGCAACTGGCCGGTCCGGTGGAAGGTCCTGGCGATTGTGCTGGTCCCGCTGGTGCTGGCGACGGCGTTCGGGGCGCTGCGGATCCAGGGCGCGATGGCGAACTCGGGCGGCCTGCGGCTGGCCGCCGCCCGCGCGGACCTGGTGCCGGTGGTCACCAAGTACATGTCGGCGCTGGACGTGGCCCTGCTGGCGGGCAGCACCGGGCGCGACGTCGACGGCGCCAAGAAGAACTTCGAGGCCCGCAAGTACGAGCTGGACACCCGGCTGCGCGACACCGACGTGACCCCCGAGGTCCGGTCGGGGGTGAACAACCTGCTCGACGGCGGCCAGATGCTGGTGAACAAGGCGTCCGACAACGGCCTCGGTTTGCGGGAACGGGTGGCCCTCTACGCCCCGATCCTGCTGAATGCGGAGGACGTCATCAACGCGTCGGTGCGCGTTGACGACGAGAAGATCCGCGCCCAGACCCAGGGCCTGAGCCGGGCGGTCGGGGCCCGCGGGCAGATGACCATGCAGAAGATCCTGGTCACCCGCGGCGCCGACCTGCCCGAGCCGCAGCTGCGCACCTCGATGATCACCCTGGCTGGCACCGAGCCGTCGACGCTGTTCGGGATGAGCGAGGTCCTCGGCGCCGGTTCGCCCGCGGCCAAGACCCTGCAGCAGCAATTGGTGACCCGGATGGCGATCATGTCCGATCCGGCCAGCGTGCTCGTCGACAACGCCGACCTGCTGCGCTCGATCCAAACCACCGACGACATCGCCGATCAGGTGATCAGGGACGCGACCGCGTCGGTGACCAAGGCCGTGCACGCCCAGGCCGCCGACAAGCGCAACGCCGCGATCCTCGACACCGTCCTGGTGCTGTCCGCCATCGTGATCGCGCTGGTGGTCGTGCTGCTGGTGGCGCGCGCGCTGGTGCGGCCCTTGCGGATCCTGCGCGACGGCGCCCTCAAGGTGGCCCACACCGACCTCGAGGAGGAGATCGCCCGGGTCAAGGCCGGCGGCGCCGAGCCGACGCCGGAGCCGCTGCCCGTGTACACCACCGAGGAGATCGGCCAGGTCGCGCACGCGGTCGACGAACTGCACACCCAGGCCCTGCTGCTGGCCGGCGACGAGGCCCGGCTGCGGCTGCTGGTCAACGACATGTTCGAGACCATGTCGCGACGCAGCCGGTCGCTGGTGGACCAGCAGCTGTCGCTGATCGACCGGCTGGAGCGCAACGAGGAGGACCCCGAGCGCCTGGACAGCCTGTTCCGGCTGGACCACCTGGCCGCGCGGCTGCGCCGCAACAGCGCCAACCTGCTGGTGCTCGCCGGCGCGCAACTCGCCCGCGACCAGCGCGACCCGGTGCCGCTGTCGACCGTGCTCAACGCCGCGGTGTCGGAGGTCGAGGACTACCGCCGCGTCGAGATCGCCGGGCTGCCGGAGAACGCCACGCTGATCGGCGCGGCCGCCGGCGGCGCGATCCACCTGTTCGCCGAGCTGATCGACAACGCCCTGCGCTACTCGCCGCCCGCGACGCCCGTGCGGGTGTCGGCGGCCCGCGGCGGGGACGGCGGAGTCGTGGTGCGGGTCGCCGACTCCGGCCTGGGCATGAACGACACCGATCGGCGGATCGCCAACATGCGGCTGCAGGCCGGCGGCGAGGTCAGCCCCGACAACGCCCGGCACATGGGCCTGTTCGTGGTCGGCCGGATCGCTGCCCGGCACGGCATCCGGGTGGGGCTGCGCGGCCCGGCGGCCAACGAGGCGGGCTCCGGCACCACCGCCGAGATCTACCTGCCGCCGACGATCCTCGAGGGCACGGCCGCGGCCCAGCCCGCCCGGGTGGCCCGGATCCGGGCGGTGTCCTCGCCCAGCGCGCAACCCGCCGTCCCGGCGCCCGAAGCCGAACGCAAGCCGGAGCCCGCCTCGTTGGCCGCCGGGCCGCGCAGCCCCACCCGGATGCCGTGCCGGGCAGCGATCCGGCCGACCACGAACAGGCCCATGTGCCGGGCGTTGTCGGGGCTGACCTCGCCGCCGGCCTGCAGCCGCATGTTGGCGATCCGCCGATCGGTGTCGTTCATGCCCAGGCCGGAGTCGGCGACCCGCAC
>NZ_LZIZ01000109.1:0-693 GCF_001666915.1 Mycobacterium sp. E3339
CTGCAAGCCCCGGCCGGGGCCACCCCCACCGACGTCGTGACCATCTTGCAGGCCCTGCTCGACCACCACCCCATGCTCCGGCTGCGCGCCGACACGGAGCGGTCGCTGTCCGTACCCGAACCCGGCGCCATCGCCGCCGATGAGTGCCTGCACGCCGCCGAGGCGTTGACCGATGCGGCGCTCGCCCAGGCGCGCTCCCTCTTAGACCCCGCGGCCGGAAAGATGCTCAGCGCGTTATGGATCACCGGCGCGGGGCAGTTGGTGTTGATCGCTCATCACCTCGCCGTCGACGCGGTGTCGTGGCGGATCCTGGTGGAGGACTTCAACATTGCCTGGGCCCAGCACCACAGCGGCCAATCGATCACCCTGCCCACCGGTGGCACCTCGTTTCAGCACTGGGCCACGCTACTCAAAGAACGCGCCCACACCCCGGCCACCGGCGACCAGACCGACATCTGGAACCAGATCGGCGGCGTGGCCGCCGCCCTGCCCGCGCCCCACCCCGAGACGGATACCTACGCCAGCGCCGGGCACCTAACGGTGTCACTGGACGCCGACACGACGCGGCGTCTGCTTACCGAGGTGCCCGCGGCGTTTCACACCGGGGTGCAGGAGATCTTGCTGATCGCCTACGCGCTGGCCTGGACCGAATTCCTGGGCACCGGCGAAGCGATCGGCATCGACGTCGAGGGG
>NZ_LZIZ01000110.1:0-695 GCF_001666915.1 Mycobacterium sp. E3339
ATTACGACAAGATCCACCTCTACGACGCCTTCGGCTTCACCGAGTCGCGCACCGTCGCGCCCGGCCGCGAGCCGGTGGTGATCACGGTTGACGGTGTCCGGGTGGGGTTGACCGTCTGCTACGACATCCGCTTCCCGGCGCTGTACACCGAGCTGGCCCGCCGCGGCGCCCAGCTGATCGCCGTCTGCGCGTCGTGGGGCTCGGGCCCGGGCAAGCTCGACCAGTGGACGCTTCTGGCGCGGGCCCGCGCGCTGGACTCGATGAGCTACGTCGCCGCGGCCGGCCAGGCCGATCCCGGCGAACCCCTCACCGGCTCGGGCGCGCCGACCGGGGTGGGCGGCAGCCTGGTGGCCTCGCCGTTCGGCGACGTCGTGGCGTCGGCCGGCCCCGGGCCGCAGTTGGTGGTGGCCGACATCGACGTCGATCGGGTCGCCAAGGCCCGGGAGAGCATCGCGGTGCTGCGCAACCACTCAGATTTCGTTCAGCTCGATAGTGCAGAATCGGTCGGGTGACGAACCCACAAGGACCACCGAACCAGGACCCTTCGACGTGGGGCCGTCCCGGCAACCAGGCCCCGTTCGGCCAGCCCCCCACCGAGCGGCCGACCGAGCGGATCAACACCGGCTCGCGGCCGGGCGCGACGGTGCGCGACTCGGTGAAGCCGAAGGCGTCGTAGAGGTGGATCTTGTCGTAAT
>NZ_LZIZ01000111.1:0-24547 GCF_001666915.1 Mycobacterium sp. E3339
GGCCGGCGTCACGGCCGAGTGGCTGAATCGCATGGTGCGCAGCACCTCCGCGCTGCTCGACACCGCCGCCGCCCGGTCGCTGCTCGACCGGCCGACCGCGCGAGCCGTGCTGGGCAGGTTCGGTGGGTCCACCGGGGAAGCGGACAGTTGGTCGGAGGATCTGGACGCGGAATCGTCTGGGGCCGAAGATGATACGGCCGCTGAACTGGCCGAGATCGGGCCGGATATCCCGAAGCTGGGCAGCTTCGAGGTGATGAATCGGACGATCGACATCGCCCAGGCCGCGCTGGCGCGCCATACGCTGGCGGTCTACCCGCCCGATCTGTTGATCGAGATCCCCCGCTCGACGTGCCGGGGCCTGGAGTTTCACCGGGCGGCGGCGGTGTCGAGCAGCGCGGAGGTGCTGCGCACCATGCGATTCAGCCACTCGGCCGTGACGCCGGCCTCGTCGTCGCGCGCCGCGATCGACTCGCTGCCGGACAGGCTCACCGCGATGGTCACGTCGGCATTGACCGCCGAAAGGGGGGCCATCGGCAGCGGGTCCAGGATGCCGCCGTCGGCCAGCAGGCGCCCGTCCACTTCGTGCGGGGCGATCACGCCCGGGATGGCGATGGACGCGCGGATCGCCTCGTCGACGGGACCGCGCTGAAACCACACCGACTTGCCGGCCAGCAGGTCGGTCGCCACCGCGGTGAAGGGGATGGGCAGCTCCTCGATGGCGACCGGCCCGAGAATGTCGCGCACGGCGTCCAGGATCTTCTCGGCCCGCATCACCCCGGCCGCGCTGATCGAAAAGTCGAGCAGCCGCAGGATGGTGCGCTGGGTCAGGGATTTCGCCCAGTCGGCGAATTCGTCGCGGCGGCCCGCCGCCTCCAGCCCGCCGACCAGCGCGCCCATCGACGAGCCCGCGATCCCGACGATCTCGTAGTCGCGGGCGCGCAGCGCCTCGATCACCCCGATGTGGGCGTAGCCGCGGGCCCCGCCGCTGCCCAGCGCCAAGGCCACGCGGGTGGGTGAGGATCGGCGTCCCTCCGGCATGCCTTCATTTTGCGCGGCGCGAGCGCCCGGCACCGGCCGGGTGGGCACTTTAGGTACCCGTGAATTCAATCGCGCACGAGTTCGAACGGGCTAGCCGCATTCGTCGTTGGCGGCGGCCCGCGCGGCCGTGATCACGGCCGCCTGCCGGGCCGGCGTCAGGTCCGCCCAGCGGGCGTTCCAGCTGCCCGCGGTGCCCGACGGTGCGGCCTGGACCATCCCCAGATAGGGCTCGAACAGCGACTGACCGGTCCTGGGCTGGGCGTCCATCCACACTTTCGCGGCGTGACAGGCCTGGTAATACTCTTCCTCGGTCGAATTCGCGGGAACGTCGACCCGGGTCGTCACGCCGGCGGGGGACAGCCCGACCGCCCCCGCCGGCGCCGCCCCGGGGCCCGCCGGCCGCGCCGGCGAGGACGCGGGCGTGCCGGTCGGGGCGCCCGGCGAGCACCCCGCGACCGCCGACAACCCGACCGCCACGACGACGACCGTGCCCCACAGTCGGGGTCGATGACCGCACCAGCGCACCCTGCCAATCTATGCAACACTGGCGGCCGTGATGGAGCGCTTCGGATTTTGCGAGTGTTGTCGGCCCTAACCCGCCGCCGCCCGTCCGAACCCCTTTCTCTGGAGCTCCACCATGTCGTTGCCCTTAGCGAGCCGTGCGCCCGTCGCCGCCCCGACCGCGTTGCGCCCGCGCACCATCTCGTCCCCGGCGTCCGGGCCCACCCGCCTGCGGGTTCCCGACCTCCTGCACGCCACCGACCAGGCCGCCGACGATGTGCTGAGCGGACGGTGCGACCACTTGCTGCCGCCGGGCGGGATCCCCGAGTCGCGCCGCTGGTTCACCCGCATCCACGGTGACGAGGAGCTGGACGTCTGGCTGATCAGCTGGGTCCCCGGTCATCACACCGAGCTGCACGACCACGGCGGATCCCTGGGCGCGCTGACGGTCGTGTCCGGGTCGCTCAACGAGTTCCGGTGGGACGGCCGCGCCCTGCGGCACCGCCGATTGGACGCCGGCGATCAGGCCGGGTTTCCCCTGGGTTGGGTGCACGACGTGGTGTGGGCGCCGCGCCCCGTGTCGGTGTCCGTCCCACCGCGGCCGTCGCTCAGCGTGCATGCCTACTCGCCGCCGCTGACCGCGATGTCCTACTACGAGGTGACCGGCCGAAATCGGTTGCGCCGCCAACGGACCGAACTGACCGACCAACCGGAAGGACCGTGATGAGCCGCATCGACGTCGTGTTGAGATCCGCCCGGCGCCGCCTCCGTCGTCTTCCCGCCGCCGAAGTGCCCGACGCGATCCGGCGCGGGGCGGTGCTGGTCGACATCCGGCCGCAGGCCCAACGTTTGCGCGAGGGCGAGATCCCCGGCGCGCTGGTGATCGAGCGCAACGTCTTGGAGTGGCGCTGCGACCCGACCAGCGATGCCAGGCTGCCCGAGGCCGTCGGCGACGACGTCGAATGGGTGATCGTGTGCTCGGAGGGCTACACGTCCAGCCTCGCGGCGGCCGCGCTGCTCGACATCGGCCTGCACCGCGCCACGGACGTCGTCGGCGGCTACCACGCGCTCGCGGGTGCCGGTGTGCTCGAACAACTTTCTCCGGCCCCGGTGGACGCCGGGCCGGGACCGTTCGCCGACTCCGGGCGCCGCTGGCTCTAGCTACCCGGTGGAGGTGGCCTCCGAATGCAGCAGCGGCCGTAGCTTGTTGGTCTTCTCCGGCGTCCAACCCGGCGGGGAGAGCACCGCGGCCCAACCGTCGGCCGCGTCGGCGACGTAGTGGTGGCCGTGCCCCTCGGGCACGTCGACCGCCACCGCCATGTCCGCCGACACCTGCAGGAACGTCACCACCGGGATCCAATGTGTTTCGGGCAGCACGTCGTAGCCCCGCCGCTCCCGCAGCCAATCGGGTTGGCTGAACAGCAGATCGGGGGACCACCAGGCGATCGGATCCGAGGCGTGCTGCAGATAGACCACCCGCGGTCGGTCCCACGCGGAGTTCGGGCGGCCCAAATTGCTTGGGCGCGCGACGAACCGGACGTACTTGCCGTGGTCGTAGATCGGCAGCCACTCCGGGGAACCGGCGTCGCGCGTGGACGTCAGGTCGGTCCAGATGGTGTTCTGGAACGTCGGTCCGCTGAACAGGGCGCCGTCGGTGCGCGCGAGGACGTTGTTGAGGCTCATGAACGGCGCCTCGCCGCCGAACGATCCCAGGCTTTCGCCGAAGACGACGAGCTTGGGCCGTTGGGCCTCGGGCATCTGGCGAATCAGGCGATCGACGGCCTCGAACAGCGCCTGCCCGGCGTGCCGGGCGTTCTCCTTGTCCACCAGGAAGGACAGCCAGCTCGGCAGGAACGAGTACTGCATGCTGACGATCGCGGTGTTGCCGTTGTACATGTACTCGAGCGCGTCGGCCTCGGCCTCGTTGATCCAGCCGGTGCCGGTGGTCGTGGCGACGGCGACGACCGCGCGCTGCAGTCCGCCGGTGCGCTGCAGCTCGCGCGCGGCGAGTTCGGCGGTCGCGGTGATGCCGTCCGCGGAGTTCAGCCCGGCGTAGGCGCGGATCGGCTCGGCCGCCGGCACGCCGTTGAACTCGCTGAGCTGGGCGACCGTGGGCCCGGCCTCCACGAAGATGCGGCCTTGGTGGCCAAGGGATTCCCACGACACGAGCGACTCGGGGCCACCGGATCGCAGCGGCGTCTTCGGCGGCGCGGTGTCGGGATTCATCTCGTTGTTCGCCGAGGCGAAGGTGTTGTTCATGGTGCGCATCGCGAACTTGAGCACGACACCGTTGAGCAACGTGATGGTGAGTACCACCAGCAACGCCACCACGATGGTCGCTGACAGTCGGAAAGGCGCGATGCGGTCGACCTGAGCGACCAGGAACCTGACCAGCAACCGGATGAACTGGCCGATCTCGACGAGCGTGAACAGCACCACCAGGGACAGCCCCGCGGCCACCGGGTAGTCGTACCACTGCAGGTGCGCGACGCCCATCAGGTCGCGCACGTTGTCCTGCCAGACGTGGAACCAGATCGCCATCAACACCATGCCGAGCGCACCGACCGGGATCAGCACCATCCACGCCCACCGCGGCGGCGGCGGGCTGTGATCCTTGGCGCGCATGTAGCGGACCAGCCACACGGCGAAAACGCCCAGCCCGTAACCGATGGCGCCGGAGATCCCGCTGACCAACGCCTGGAACAGCGCCCCCCGGGGCAGCAGTGACGGCGTCATGGAGAACCAGATGAAGACGAGCCCGACCGTGGTGCCGGTGAACGTGTAATGGCGTACCCACCAAGGCTTTCGGGTCGAGAGCGGCGCCTCGGTTTCCGGGGCGGCCTCGGGTCCGGCCTCCGGGCCCGGGACTTCCTCGGTGACGGCTGATCCGGGTTCGCTCATCGCAGGCCTACCGGTGCGTGAAGTTGGGAGTGCGCTTTTCGATGAACGCCGTCATGCCTTCGGACTGGTCCTCGGTCGCGAAGGTGGAGTGAAAGAGCCGACGTTCGTAGAGCAGCCCCTCGGTCAGGGTCGATTCGAACGCGCGGTTGACGGCCTCCTTGGCCATCCGGGCCGCCGACCGCGACATTTGGGAAATGGTGGTGGCGACGGCCTTGGCCTCGGTCAGCAGGTCGTCGGCCGGCACGACGCGCGAAACCAGGCCGCTGCGTTCGGCTTCGGCGGCGCCGATGGTGCGCCCGGTCAGGATGAGGTCCATGGCCTTGGCCTTGCCGATGGCGCGGGTCAGCCGCTGCGAGCCGCCCATGCCGGGCAGCACGCCGAGTTTGATCTCCGGCTGACCGAATTTCGCGGTGTCCGCGGCGATCAGCACGTCGCACATCATGGCGAGCTCGCAGCCGCCGCCGAGCGCGTGGCCGGCCACCGCGGCGATGGTCGGGGTGCGCACGGCCGCCAGTTTTGCCCAGGGGGCGAAGAAGTCCGCGCCGAACGCCTCGGCGAACGTCAGGCCGGCCATCTCCTTGATGTCGGCGCCCGCGGCGAACGCCTTGGCCGAACCGGTGATGATGATCGCCCCGATTCCCGGATCCTTATCGAATTCCGTTGCCGCCGCGGTGACTTCGTTCATCACCTGGGTGTTCAGCGCGTTGAGCGCCTTCGGCCGGTTCAGGGTGATGATGCCGACGCGCTCCTCGCGCTCGACCAGGATCGTTTCGTAGCTGCTGGAGGTCGTGTCTGTCACCGAATCGCCTTTCTAGAAACTCAGGTCGTCGTCGACCGGGGTGAAATACGCTTCGACGTCGGCCGCGGTCACCTCGGCCAGCGTCGCCGGCGACCACTGCGGGTTGCGATCCTTGTCGATCAGCTGCGCCCGGATGCCCTCCACCAGGTCGTGTGACCGCAGCGACGCCGACGACACCCGATAGTCCTGAACGAGAACGTCTTTCACCGTGTCGAGTTTCGCGGCGCGCCGGATGGCCGCCAAGGTCACCGACAACGAGATCGGCGATCGGGTGGCGATCAGGTCGGCGGCCGCGCCGGCGGGGCCGCCGCGCCCGCGAAGCGCGGCGACGATGTCCTCGACCGTGTCGCCGGCGTAGCAATCGTCGATCCAATCCCGTTGTGCGGCAAGCTCACTGGGCGGCGGCTCAACGGCGTGCCGGGACAGCGCGCTGTCGACCCCGTCGGCGACGATCGCGCGGGTGAACGCCTCGAGCTCACCGTGCGGCACGTAGTGGTCGGCGAACCCCATCGCGATGGCGTCGGCGCCGGTGAACGGCGCCCCGGTGAGCGCGGCGTGCCGGCCCAGCCCGCCGGGCGCCCGGGAGAGCAGGAACATCCCGCCGACGTCGGGCACGAAGCCGATGCCCACCTCCGGCATCGCGATCTTGGAGGTATCGGTCACCACCCGGGTGTCCGCGTGCGCGCTGACGCCGACCCCGCCACCCATCACGATGCCGTCCATCAGCGCGACGTAGGGCTTGGCGAAGTCGGCGATCTGGGCGTTGAGCTGATACTCGTCGCGCCAGAACCGCCGCGCCTCGACCCCGTCCTTGCGGGCGCTGTGGTAGATCGAGACCACGTCGCCGCCCGCGCACAACCCGCGTTCGCCGGCGCCGGAGAGCACCACCGCCCGCACCGCGTCGTCGGACGCCCAGCGGGTGAGAACGGCGCTCAGCGCGTCCACCATCGGCTGGTTGAGCGAGTTGATCGCCTTGGGGCGGTTGAGCGTGATCAGACCGACGTTGCCGTCGACACGGGTGAGAACCTCATCGGATCCGTCGGTCACGCCCTGGCCTCCCATCGCCGCCATCCTCGACGAAAAATCTAGATCGTGACGACCGGCGCGATACCCGCGGGTAAGGGTTATCTTTAACGCGACGACAGCAGCAAATACTCCAGGTCGGCCGGGAACCCGGACGGGACGCTGATCGTTGAGATTGTGTTCGCACAGCTCGAAGCCAATAGAGAGGATCCGACGGTGCGGGAGACAAGCAATCCGGTATTTCGTTCGTTGCCCAAGCAACAGGGCGGATACGCGCAATTCGGCACGGGCGCGGCCCCGATGCCCGGGTACGGTGCCGACCCCTACGCGGCCCCCTACCAGGCCCCGTACCAGGAGGCCAGGGCCTCGCGTCCGCTGACCATCGACGACGTCGTCACCAAGACCGGCATCACGCTGGCCGTGTTGGCGGTGTCCGCGGTGGTGTCCTACTTCCTGGTGGCGTCCAACCTCGCGCTGGCGATGCCGCTGACCATGATCGGCGCGCTCGGCGGCCTGGGCCTGGTGCTGGTCGCCACCTTCGGCCGCAAGCAGGACAGCCCGGCCATCGTGCTCAGCTACGCCGTGCTCGAGGGGCTGTTCCTGGGCGCCGTCTCGTTCGTGTTCGCCAACTTCTCGGTCTCGCACGCGAACGCGGGCGCCCTGATCGGGGAGGCCGTCCTGGGCACCTTCGGGGTGTTCTTCGGGATGCTCGTCGTCTACAAGACGGGCGCGATCCGGGTGACGCCCAAGTTCACCCGGATGCTGGTCGCGGCCATGTTCGGCGTGCTGGCCCTGATGCTCGGCAACTTCGTGCTCGCGATGTTCCACGTCGGCGGCGGCACCGGCCTGGGCCTGCGCAGCGGCGGGACGGTCGCGATCATCTTCTCGCTGGTCTGCATCGGCATCGCGGCGTTCAGCTTCCTGATCGACTTCGATGCGGCCGACCAGATGGTGCGCGCCGGCGCGCCGGACAAGGCGGCCTGGGGCATCGCGCTGGGCCTGACCGTGACCCTGGTCTGGCTGTACCTCGAGATCCTGCGGCTGCTCAGTTACCTGCAGAACGACTAGCCGCGACTGACACGAAAAAACCGGCACGCCCCGCCAGCGTGCCGGTTTTTTTGCGCGTTTGCGTGACCCGATGTCACAACCGCGACGGCTGGATGCGTCTGCTTGTTGTCAGCACACATTCGCTCGCGAAAGGCAGCATCATGAAGCACATCGTGATCATCGGCGCCGGCTACGCCGGCATGGCGGCGACCACCCGCTTGGCGCGTCGGGTCAAGGGCCGCGACGACGTCCGCGTCACCCTGGTCAACCCCCAGGCTCGTTTCACCGAGCGGCTGCGCCTGCACCAGACGGCTTCGGGCCAGCGGCTGGCCGACCTCCAGATTCCGGACATGCTCGCCGGCACCGACGTCGAGTTCGTGCGGGGATGGGTCACCGGAGTCGACGCCGACGCGCGGACCGTCCGGCTCGACGACGAGCGCACCATCGGCTACGACACGCTGGTATACGCGCTCGGCAGTGTCGCCGACACCGAGGCCGTGCCCGGTGTCGACGAATTCGCCTACACCCTCAACACCGCCCACGACGCCGGGCTGCTGGCCCAGCAGCTGGATCGGCTCGACACCGGCACGGTGGTGGTCGCCGGCGGCGGCCTGACCGGAATCGAATCGGCGGCCGAGATCGCCGAGCGCCATCCGGAACTCGACGTCGTCCTGGTGAGCCGGCAGGAGCCCGGATCGAGGATGGGCGCCGAGGCGCGCGCCCGCCTGAATTCCGGGTTGACCCGGTTGGGCGTGCGGGTCCGTGCGGGCGTCGACGTCGTCAAGGTGATGCCCGACGGGGTCGCCCTGGCCGACGGCGAGGTCGTCGCGGCGCGGGCGGTGCTGTGGACGACGGGAGTGCGGGTGTCGCCGGTGGCGGCCGCCGCGGGCCTGCGGGTCGACGAGCGCGGCCGGATCATCACCGACGCGGCGCTGCGTTCGGTGTCCCACCCGAACGTGTACGTCGTCGGCGACGCCGCGGCGGTTCGGCAGGGATACGGCCTCGTGCACGGCACCTGCCAGAGCGGCATCCCGACCGGCGTGCACGCCGCCGCCAACATCGTGCGAGAGCTGAAGGGCAAGCAGCCCAAGCGGTTCCGGTTCGGCTTCATCCACCAGCCGGTGAGCCTGGGACGCCACGACGGCGTCATCCAGTTCACCCGGCCCGACGACAGCCCGACGCGTTTCTATCTGGCCGGCCGGTGGGCGGTGGCATACAAGGAGACGGTGAGCGCCAGCCCCTGGACGACCTACCGGCTGCTCAAGCTGCTGCCCGCGCTGGGCGCCGTGACATGGCGGCGCGGTGGGGGCTTCACCCGATGAGCACCGACGAGCGCACGTTCATTGAACACTGGAAACTGTTGTTCGCCATCGCCTATCGGATTCTGGGGTCGGCCGCCGACGCCGAAGACGTCGTTCAGGATGCGTGGCTGAAGTGGTCGGCGGCCGATCGCGGTCAGGTCGCCGACCCCAAGGCCTACCTGTCCCGCATCGTGTCGAATCTGTCGATGGAACGACTGCGCTCGACTCGGCGCCAGCGGGAGACCTACGTCGGGCCGTGGCTTCCCGAGCCGATCCTCACGAGCGAGGACACGGCCGAGGACGTCGCGGCCGCCGAATCGGTGTCGATGGCGATGCTGGTGGTGCTCGAGACGCTGAGCCCGCTGGAGCGTGCGGTGTTCGTGCTCAAGGAGGTGTTCGACTTCAGCTACGCCGAAATCGCTTCGGCCGTCGAGCGTTCCGAGGCGGCCGTGCGCCAGGCGGGCCACCGCGCCCGCAACCACGTGCAGGCCCGCCGGCCCAGGTTCGAGGCCGACCGCGGCAAGAAACGGGCGGTCACCGAACGCTTCTTCGCCGCGGCGACCGGCGGGGACATCAACGACCTCATGCAGCTGCTCGCCCCCGACGTCACGCTATGGACGGACGGCGGCGGAAAGGTGCGCCAGGCGCTGCGCCCGGTCGAGGGCATGGCCAAGGTCGCCGCCTGGCTGGCCGGGGTCACCAAACGCCCCTACGAAGGCGTCGAAATCGCCGACATGACAGCCGAAGTCGTCGACATCAACGGCGGACCGGGCATCGTTTTCTCGGCCGCCGGCCGCGTGATCGCCACGCTCACCGTCGAACTCGACGCGGACGGGCGCATCGCCACCATCCACAACGTGGCCAACCCGGACAAGCTGCGCGCCGTTGCCGATGGTGTTCGGCGCGGTTAGCTCAGCCGCTCGATGATCATCGCCATGCCCTGCCCGCCGCCGACGCACATGGTCTCCAAGCCCAGCGTCTTGTCGTGCGTCTGCAGGTTGTTGATCAGCGTGGTCGCGATCCGCGCGCCGGTCATGCCGAACGGGTGGCCCAGCGCGATCGCCCCGCCGGACACGTTCAGCTTGTCCTCGTCCATGCCCAGCTCGCGCGCCGAACCCAGCACCTGGACGGCGAACGCCTCGTTGATCTCGTAGAGGTCGATGTCGTTGATCGACATGCCGGCGCGGGCCAACGCCTTCTTGGACGCCTCGATCGGGCCCAGCCCCATGATCTCCGGCGAGAGACCGCTCACGCCGGTGGAAACGATGCGCGCCAGCGGCGTCAGGCCGAGTTCCTTGGCCTTGGTGTCGCTGGTGATCACCAGCGCGGCGGCGCCGTCGTTCAGCGGGCAGGCGTTGCCCGCGGTGACGGTGCCGTTGGGCCGGAACACCGGCTTGAGCTCGGAAACCTTCTCGTACGTGGTGCCCGCGCGCGGCCCGTCGTCCTTGGCCACGGTCGTGCCGTCCGGCAGGGTCACCGGGGTGATCTCCCGCTCGAAGAACCCGCTGTTGATCGCCTCCTCGGCCCGGTTCTGGCTGCGCACGCCCCAGCGGTCCTGCTCTTCGCGGCTGACGCCAGTCAGGATGGCGACGTTCTCGGCGGTCTGGCCCATGGCGATGTAGACGTCGGGCAGGTTGCCGTCGGCGCGGGGGTCGTGCCACTCGTCGGCCCCCGCGGCCGCCGCCGACGTCCGCTCCTGGGCCTCGTCGAACAGCGGGTTCTTGGTGTCGGGCCACGAGTCGGAGTTGCCCTTGCCGAACCGGGACACCGTCTCCACGCCGGCGGAGATGAACGCGTCACCCTCGCCGGCCTTGATCGCGTGGAACGCCATCCGCGTCGTCTGCAGCGAGGACGAGCAGTACCGGTTCACGGTGGTGCCGGGCAGGAAGTCGAAGCCGAGCTCGACGGCGACGACGCGGGCCATGTTGAAGCCGGACTCGCCGCCCGGCAGGCCGCAGCCCAGGATCAGGTCGTCGATCTGGTGCGGGTTGAGCGCCGGCACCTTGTCCAGCGCGGCCCGCACCATCTGGGCGGCCAGGTCGTCGGGCCGCATGGACACCAGCGACCCCTTCATCGCCCGGCCGATCGGCGAGCGAGCGGCGGAGACAATTACGGCTTCAGGCATGACGGTTCCCTTCAAATCCCTTCCGGATGGGACAAGCTCGCTCCGTACACCGGGTGGTGATTCCACGCCGACGGGCTAGCTCGAATCTAGTCGTTGCCGACCGGTGGGTGCGCAGACGGGGCGGGCCCCGGCGCCGGGCGCCGCCACAGCCGCGACATCACGCTGTGCCGGGTGTGGCGCGGGCCGAGGACCGGCTCCGTCATTGACGCCGCCAACTCCAGCGGCGGCAGGTCGACCTCGACGTCCAACGCTTCGCACAGCGCGCGTAGCAGCGCATCGGCCGCGATCGCGTACGCGGGGGCGGACGGGTGAAAGCCGTCCGGGGAGAACATCACGTGGGGCGTGGAGCGGAATTGCGGGGTCAGCAACTGCGCCAGCGGCACCGGCAGGCCGCCGGCGGCCCGAACCGCGGCGGCCTGGGCGCGCGCGAGCTGCGAACAGCGCTCGTGGGCGAGCGAGCGCAGCGGCTGCGGGATCGCGGTGATGACGCCCAGGTCCGGGCACGTGCCGGCGATCACCACCGCGCCGCGGGCGCGCAGCTTGCGGACGCTGAGCCCGAGCCGCTGCGCCGACTGGCTGACGCCGTTGAGGGCCGTCACGTCGTTGGCGCCGACCATGATCACCGCCGCGTCCGGCGGCGCCCCCGCCACGAACATCGCGTCCACCTGACCGCACACGCCCTTCGACGTCGCGCCGACGATGGCCTTGGTGCTCAGCCGGATCCGCTTGCCGGTCTGCTCGGCGAGGCCGCGCGCGATCCGCACGCCCGGCACCTCTTCGGCGCTCGCGCAGCCGTAGCCGGCGGCGGTCGAGTCGCCGAAGATCATCAGGCTCAGGTCGAAGGGCACGCCGCGGTGCCACCGTTCCACCGGCCCGCCGCCCGGGCTGTACACCCCGTCGGCGCGCGGGGGAATGTCCCACGACTTGGGGATGACCGTGCGCGCGTGTGTCGCCTGGCCGACTAGCAGGTTGCGCGCCCCCAGGTATGCGGTTCCTGTCGAGGCGAGTGCGCCTGCAGTGGCCAGGGCGATCGCCGAACGGCGAGGCACCCGCATGGTCACGACACCAGTTTAGTTCGGCTCGCATGTTTGCGGGGCCCGCTGACCAACAATGTGGTCACGGCCCGAACCGAAGTTGGTAACAAATCGGACTCTTTAAACGTTCTCTTAAGAAGTGGCTGTCAAGCTGAGTTCGCGGGGTTGGCTGAGCGCCCGGCGTGAATGGCTGAACCAGACGCTCAGCTGCCTCGTCACATGCTGTATCGCACTACAACGGCGTAGAAAGTGTTGAGCATGAGCGCACCCGGCAGAGTATCCGGCTCCCCCCGGAATGCCCTTCGTCCTCACGAAGTCCTTAGGGTCCGACGGGCCAAGACCCGCAAGTTCGCCATGAGCGATGGGGCGCCGGTCGAGGTTCTCGAATCGGGGCCAAGCGTTGCTGCGCGGGTGGCGAACCTGACGTCGCGGGTGACTATCCGGCCGGTGCTGTCCGCCGGCAGCCACGTCCCGAACTTCCCCTGGCCGTGGGGCCTGATCGACCTGGCGGCCCGCGTGGTCCTGCCGGTGTCGGCCACCGTCCGCGAGACGGTGAAGCTGCCGAACGCGTCGGCGCAGCTGGTGCGTGCGCCCGGTGTGCTGCCCGCCGACGGCACCCGCCGCGTGGTCGTCTACTTCCACGGCGGGGCGTTCCTGACCTGCGGGGCGAACTCGCACGGCCGGCTGGTCGAGACCCTGTCGAGGTTCGCCGACTCGCCGGTCCTGGTGGTCAACTACCGGCTGCTGCCCAAGCATTCGATCGGGATGGCCCTCGACGACTGCCACGACGGCTACCAGTGGCTGCGGCTGCACGGCTACCAGCCCGAGCAGATCGTGCTGGCCGGCGACTCGGCGGGCGGCTACCTGGCGCTCGCGCTGGCGCAACGCCTCCAGGCCGAAGACGAGGAGCCGGCGGCCCTGGTGATGATCTCGCCGCTGCTGCAGCTGGCCAAGGAAGACAAGCAGGCGCATCCCAACATCAACACCGACGCGATGTTCTCGCACCGGGCCTTCGACGCGCTGGCCGCCCTGGTGGCCAGCGCGGCCGACAAGCACAAGATCGCGGGGCGGCCCGAGGAGATCTACGAGCCGTTGGAGCACATCAAAGCGGGCCTGCCGCGGACGCTGATCCACGTCTCGGGGTCCGAGGTGTTGCTGCACGACGCGCGGCTGGCGGCCGACCGGCTCGCGGCGGCCGGGGTGCCGGCCGAGGTGCGGGTGTGGCCCGGCCAGATCCACGACTTCCAGCTGGCCGCCCCGATGGTGCCGGAGGCGGTCCGCTCGCTGCGGCAGATCGGCGACTATATCCGCGAGGCCACCGAGTAGCGACCGCCACCGCCCGCCGGGGCGAGCACATCGTGCACCCGCGGAAGCCGCCTGACACCATGAAGGCATGCGGATCGCCCAGCACATCAGTGAGCTCATCGGCGGCACGCCGCTCGTTCGCCTGAATTCCGTCGTTCCCGACGGCGCCGGAACCGTGGCCGCCAAGGTCGAGTACCTCAATCCCGGTGGTAGCTCGAAGGATCGGATCGCGGCGCGGATGATCGACGCCGCCGAGGCGAGCGGGCTGCTGAAGCCCGGCGGCACCATCGTCGAACCGACCTCGGGCAACACCGGCGTCGGCCTGGCGCTGGTGGCCCAGCAGCGCGGCTACAAGTGCGTGTTCGTCTGCCCTGACAAGGTCGGCGAGGACAAGCGCAACGTGCTGCTCGCCTACGGCGCGGAGGTGGTGGTGTGCCCGACGGCGGTCCCGCCCGAGCACCCGGACAGCTACTACAGCGTCTCCGACCGGCTGACCCGTGAGATCGACGGCGCGTGGAAGCCCGACCAGTACGCCAACCCGGAAGGCCCGGCCAGCCACTACGCCACCACCGGCCCGGAGATCTGGGCCGACACCGACGGCAAGATCACCCATTTCGTCGCCGGCATCGGCACCGGCGGCACGATCACCGGCGCGGGCCGCTACCTCAAAGAGGTGTCGGGCGGGGCCGTCCGCGTCATCGGCGCCGACCCCGAGGGCTCGGTGTATTCCGGCGGCACCGGACGGCCCTACCTGGTGGAGGGCGTGGGCGAGGACTTCTGGCCGGCCGCCTACGACCCGACCGTGCCCGACCAGATCATCGCGGTGTCCGACTCCGACTCGTTCGACATGACCCGGCGGCTGGCCCGGGAGGAGGCGATGCTGGTCGGGGGGTCGTGCGGGATGGCGGTGGTGGCCGCGCTGAAGGTCGCCGAGGAGGCCGGCCCCGACTCGCTGGTCGTGGTGCTGCTGCCCGACGGCGGCCGCGGCTACATGGCGAAGATCTTCAACGACGCCTGGATGTCGTCGTACGGCTTCCTGCGCAGCCGGCTCGACGGTTCCACCGAGGAGTCCACGGTGGGCGACGTGCTGCGCGGCAAATCCGGCGCCCTGCCCGACCTGGTGCACACCCATCCGTCCGAAACCGTGCGCGACGCCATCGGGATCCTGCGCGAGTACGAGGTGTCCCAGATGCCCGTGGTCGGCGCCGAGCCGCCGGTGATGGCCGGCGAGGTCGCGGGCAGCGTCTCCGAGCGCGAGCTGCTGTCGGCCGTCTTCGAGGGCCGCGCCAAGCTGGCCGACGCCGTCTCGCAGCACATGAGCCCGCCGCTGCCGATGATCGGCGCGGGCGAGTTGGTCAGCGCGGCCGGCAAGGCGCTGCGCGACTGGGACGCCTTGATGGTGGTCGAGGAGGGCAAGCCGGTCGGCGTCATCACCCGATATGACCTGCTCGGATTCCTCTCGGACGGGCCGCGGCGACGCTAGCGGGCGCGCCACGCAAGTCTCGCCCGGCCGCTGTGCGCTCAGGTACTGTAATGCGGCCTGGTTCAGCTGGTCCGCAGTGGAAGGGTGCTCATGACCGATCAACCGCCGTCCGGCGGCGCTTACCCGCCACCTCCGCCGCCGCCCGGATCACCGGGTGGGCAGGAGACCCCGCCCGCACCCACCGGCGCTTCCTACCCGCCGCCACCGCCGCCGGGCGGTTCGTACCCTCCGCCCCCGCCGTCCTCCGGTGGCTACGCGCCGCCGCCTCCGGGACCGGCGATCCGCACGTTGCCGACGGAGTCCTACACCCCGTGGCTCACCAGGCTGGTGGCGTTCATCATCGACATCCTCCCGTACGCCGTCGTGCACGGCATCGGGACCGGGATCCTGGTCGCCACCCAGCAGACGTCGTGCGTCACCGACGTCACGCAGTACGCCGTCAACCAGTACTGCGCCACGCAGAACTCGACCATCGGCTTGGCCGTGCAGTGGTTGGCGTCGCTGGTGGGGCTGGCCTATCTCATCTGGAACTACGGCTACCGCCAGGGCACCACCGGGTCGAGCGTCGGCAAGTCGGTGATGAAGTTCAAGGTGGTCAGCGAGGTCACCGGCCGGCCGATCGGGTTCGGGATGTCCGTTGTGCGGTCGCTGGCCCACTTCGTCGACGCGATCATCTGCTTCATCGGTTTCCTTTTCCCGCTGTGGGATTCGAAGCGGCAGACGCTGGCCGACAAGATCATGACGACGGTCTGCCTGCCGCTCGACGGGACCGAGGAGCACGCGGGCTAGTCGTGCGGGCGCGGTCGGACCGTCGGCCGTCGCTAGGCTGATCGTCGATGAGCGCCGACCGCACCGGACACTTCACCGGACTCGCCACCAAAGCGATTCACGCCGGCTACCGGCCGGACCCGGCGACCGGGGCGGTCAACGCCCCGATCTACGCCAGCAGCACGTTCGCCCAGGACGGCGTGGGTGCGCTGCGCGGCGGATTCGAGTACGCGCGCACCGGTAATCCGACGCGCGCCGCGCTGGAGGCCTCGCTGGCCGCGGTCGAGGAGGGCCGCTACGGCCGGGCGTTCGGTTCCGGCATGGCCGCCACCGACTGCGCGCTGCGGGCGATGCTGCGGCCCGGCGACCACGTGATCATCCCCAACGACGCCTACGGCGGCACCTTCCGGCTGATCGACAAGGTGTTCACGCAGTGGAACGTCGGATACACGCCGGTGGCGCTGTCCGACGTGGACGCGGTCCGCGCGGCGCTCACCCCGCAGACGCGGCTGATCTGGGTGGAAACCCCGACCAACCCGCTGCTGTCCATCGCCGACATCGCGGCGCTTGCCGAACTTGGCTCGCAGTCGTCGTCAAAGGTCTTGGTGGACAACACCTTTGCCTCGCCCGCGCTGCAGCAGCCGTTGACGCTGGGCGCCGACGTGGTGCTGCATTCGACCACCAAATACATCGGGGGCCACTCCGACGTGGTAGGCGGTGCGCTGATCACCGACGACCCGGAGCTGGACGAGGCGTTCGCGTTCCTGCAGAACGGCGCCGGCGCGGTGCCCGGACCGTTCGACGCCTACCTGACCATGCGCGGCCTCAAGACGCTGGTGCTGCGGATGCAGCGGCACAGCGAAAACGCTTCGGCGGTGGCCGATTTCCTCGCCGGGCATCCGGCGGTGAGCGCCGTGCTGTACCCCGGCCTGCCCGGTCACCCCGGGCACGAGGTCGCCGCCCGGCAGATGCGCGGGTTCGGCGGCATGGTGTCGGTGCGGATGCGGGGCGGCCGGGAGGCCGCCCGGGAACTGTGCGCCCGCACCGAGGTGTTCATCCTGGCGGAATCGCTCGGCGGCGTGGAGTCGCTGATCGAGCACCCCAGTGCGATGACGCACGCGTCGACGGCAGGCTCCCAGTTGGAGGTGCCCGACGACCTGGTGCGGCTGTCGGTCGGCATCGAAGACGTCGCCGACCTGCTGGCCGACCTGGAGCAGGCGCTGGCCTAGACAGCCGAGCAAGGGGGCGGTGCCCCCAGCTCGCGTGCGGTTAGGAGTGGTAGGGCTCCGCGCTGACGAGCGTGACCTCGACGGTGTTGCCGTTCGGCACGACGTAGCTGCGGGTCTCGCCCACCTTGGCGTCGATCAGGGCGCCGCCGAGCGGGGAGTTGGGCGAGTACACCTCGAGCTTGCCGTCGTTGACGCCCTCCTGGCGGGTGGCGATCAGGAACGTCTCGCTGTCCGACTTGTCGCCGTTGTAGTAGACCTTCACCACCGAACCCGGCAGCGCGATGCCGGACTGCTTGGGCGCCTCGCCGACCTTGGCGTTGTTGAGCAGGTCCTGCAGCTGGCGGATGCGGGCCTCCTGCTGGCCCTGCTCCTCGCGGGCGGCGTGGTAGCCGCCGTTCTCGCGCAGGTCCCCTTCTTCCCGGCGGTCGTTGATCTCCGCGGCGATGACCGGACGATTCGCGATCAATTGATCGAGCTCCGCCTTCAGCCGGTCATGTGACTCCTGGGTCAGCCACGTCACCGAAGTGTCCGTCATCTCGTCGTGCTCCTCATGTTGTCGTTCCGCGTATTCGCGTAAGCCTGTTGACCCCGCCGCCGGAGGTATCCGGGTTCTCTCCCCGAGTGCTGCCGATCCGTTGTGCTCACGGCCTTAATGCAGCAATACACGGTCCCATCAGGAACCGTGCATTCACCCATGTTACCACCGCGCAAACAATTGATAACCCCAAATTCGCAGTTCGGCTGTTGTTACGGGCCGGCGCCCGGCCGCAGATAAGCCGGCACGTCGGTGCCGCACCCGTAGATGTCCGCCATCACCGGCGGTTTGCTGGACTTCACCGTGGTGGTCAGCTGCACCGTCGCCGCGTCGGACGGCGGAACCAGCACCTCCCGCCTGCCCGACTCGCCCCCGTCCTTGGCCCGCACCCGCACGATGCAGTCCACCGGCCGCGACGGATCCGATCGCGTCACGCTGATCGTTACTGAGGCCGTCTGGTCGTCGATCACCCGATAGCTGGCCAGCGTGCCCGTTACGGGACTGGTGCCCAGCCGGTGGTAGCCGACGATCGCGATCACCAGGCCGGCCGCGACCACCAGCACGCCCAGGCCGACGATCACCCAACGCCGGGGCACCCGCGAGCGCCCGTACCGGGCCTCGGGACGCGAGGGCGAAGTTTCGGTCATGTCTGGGTATGCCTGAACGGTCGGCTGCCCGGCACCGGCCGGCAGCATGCAACGATCTGAAGAACTGGAATTATAGGTTCGTACCGGCGACCAGTGGACCGACGAGGGGGCACGTGAGCGAACTGCGGTTGATGGCGGTGCACGCCCACCCCGACGACGAGTCCAGCAAGGGCGCGGCCACCCTGGCCCGCTACGCCGACGAGGGTCACCGGGTGCTGGTGGTGACGCTGACGGGCGGGGAGCGCGGCGACATTCTCAACCCGGCGATGGACCTGCCCGAGGTGCACGGGCACATCGCCGAGATCCGCCGTGACGAGATGGCCAAGGCCGCCGAGATCCTGGGCGTCGAGCACACCTGGCTCGGCTTCGTCGACTCCGGCCTGCCCAAAGGGGATCCGCCGCCCCCGCTGCCCGAAGGGTGCTTCGCGCTGGTGCCGCTGGAAGAATCGGTCGAGGCGCTGGTGCGCGTGGTCCGCGAATTCCGCCCGCACGTGATCACCACCTACGACGAGAACGGCGGCTACCCGCACCCGGATCACATTCGCTGCCACCAGGTTTCGGTCGGCGCCTTCGAGGCGGCCGGAGACTATCGGCGATTTCCGGACGCGGGCGAGCCCTGGACGGTGTCCAAGCTCTACTACATCCACGGGTTCCTGCGGGCCCGCATGCAGTTGCTGCACGACGAGGCCGTCAAACACGGTCACGAACCCCCGTTCGCCAAGTGGCTCGAGCACTGGGACGCCGCGCACGACCCGTTCGAGTCGCGGGTGACCACCCGGGTTGAGTGTTCGGCGTATTTCAGCCAGCGCGACGACGCGCTGCGGGCGCACACCACCCAGATCGACCCGGAGCACGACTTTTTCGCCGCGCCCATCGAATGGCAGCAGCGACTGTGGCCGACGGAGGAATTCGAACTGGCGCGCTCGCGGGTCCCGGTCAAGCTGCCCGAGGACGACCTGTTCGCCGGAATCGAGAGCGACGGGTGAACCACCTCATCCTGTTGGCGGGTGCGCTGGCCGACGGCGCGCCGCAACACACCGGGCCGGACTTCGGCAAGGCCAGCCCGATCGGGCTGTTGATCGTCGTGGTGCTGTTGATCGCCACCCTGTTGCTGTTGCGCTCGATGAACAAGCAACTGAAGAAGGTGCCCGAGTCGTTCGACCCCAAACACCCCGAGCCCGACCAGGCCGCCGACGAGGGCACCGACGAGGTCGACGACGCCGGCGGGCAGCCCCCGGGCCCGGCGGGCGGATCGCAGCGGGCACCGGGATCCGGCGATGAGCCCGGCTGACCCTGCCGCGACGAACACCCTCCGGCTGGCCACCAGCCCGTACCTGCGTCAGCACGCCGACAACCCGGTGCACTGGCAGCAGTGGACCCCGCAGGCGCTGGCGGCCGCGGCCGAGCGCGACGTGCCGATCCTGCTCTCCATCGGCTACGCGGCCTGCCACTGGTGTCACGTCATGGCCCACGAGTCGTTCGAGGACGACGCGGTGGCCGCGGCCATGAACGCCGGATTCGTCTGCATCAAGGTCGACCGGGAGGAACGCCCGGACCTCGACGCCGTCTACATGAACGCCACCGTCGCGCTGACCGGGCACGGCGGCTGGCCGATGACGTGTTTCCTGACGCCGGACGGCCGGCCCTTCTTCTGCGGCACCTATTACCCGAAAGACGGCTTCCTTCAGCTTCTTTCGGCGGTGTCCGCCACCTGGGAGCAGCGTCGCGCGGAGGTTGAGGAGGCCTCGGATCACATCGCCGGCGAGCTTCGCGCGATGGCGGGCGGGCTGCCCTCCGGTGGGCCCGCCGTCGCGCCGGAGCTGTGCGACCACACCGTCGCGTCGGTGCTGGCCGACCAGGACGCGGTGCACGGCGGCTTCGGCGGCGCGCCCAAGTTCCCGCCGTCGGCGCTTCTCGAGGCGTTGCTGCGCAACCACGAACGCACCGGGTCACCGGAGGCGTTGCGGGCGGTCGCGCACACCGCCACCGCGATGGCCCGCGGCGGCATCTACGACCAGCTGGCCGGCGGCTTCGCCCGCTACAGCGTCGACAACGCTTGGGTGGTACCGCATTTCGAGAAGATGCTGTACGACAACGCGTTGCTGCTGCGCGCCTACGCGCACTGGGCCCGGCGGACCGGAGACCCGCTGGCGCGCCGGGTCGCGGCGCAGACCGCGCGCTTTCTGCTCGAGGATCTCGCCGACGGCGCCATGTTCACCTCGTCGCTGGACGCCGACGCCGACGGCCGGGAGGGATCGACCTACGTCTGGACTCCCGAACAGCTGACGCAAGCGCTCGGTCCCGACGACGGACCCTGGGCGGCAACGGTTTTCGCGGCATCCTCGACCGGCAGCTTCGAACACGGCACCTCGGTGCTGCAACTGCCCGCCGACCCCGACGATCCGCAGCGGCTGGAGCGCGTCCGCGCCGCGCTGTTGGCCGCCCGGCTCACCCGACCCCAGCCCGGACGCGACGACAAGGTCGTCACGTCGTGGAACGGCCTCGCCATCACCGCGCTGGCCGAGGCCAGCGTGGCCTTGGACGATCCCGGGCTGGCCGACGCCGCGCAAGCCTGCGCGGCCGCCCTGCTGGGTTTGCACGTCGTCGACGGGCGGCTGCGGCGCGCCAGCCTCGCCCGCGTGGTCGGCGACAGCGCCGCGATCCTCGAGGACCACGCGATGCTGGCCACCGGCCTGCTCGCCCTCTACCAGCTGACCGCCGACGCGGCCTGGCTCACCGCGGCGACCGGCCTGCTCGACACCGCGCTGCAGCGCTTCGCCGATCCGCAGCAGCCCGGCCGCTGGTTCGACACCGCCGACGACGCCGAGCGGTTGATGCTGCGCCCCGCCGACCCGTTGGACGGGGCGACCCCGTCGGGCGCGTCGTCGATCACCGAGGCGCTGCTGACCGCGGCGCATCTCGTAGACGGTGAGCGCGCGGACCGGTATTTGCGGGCGGCGGCCGACGCGTTGGACGCGCATTCGGTGCTGCTGGAGCGCGCGCCGCGCTCGGCGGGGCACTGGCTGGCGGTGGCGGAGGCCGCGGTTCGCGGGCCGCTGCAGATCGCCGTCGCCGGCGATCCGGCGCGGTCGGCGCTGCTGGCGCACGCGCGCCGGTTGGCGCCCGGCGGGGCGATCGTGGTGGGCGGAGAGAAGGACTCGTCGGCGCTGCTGGCCGGCCGCGACCGGGTATCCGGCGCGGACGCCGCCTACGTCTGCCGCGGCCGGGTGTGCGACCTGCCGGTCACCGCCGCCGAAGACCTGGCGCGGGCGCTGGCCGCGCCACGGTAGCGTGACGTCTCATGCCGAGCGCCGAGCACATCACCGACACGGTCAACCGCTACATCGAACTGGTGGCCAAGGGCGCCGCCGACGAGATTGTCGAGCTGTATGCCGATGACGCCACCGTCGAGGACCCGGTCGGCGGCGAGGTGCACATCGGCCGCCAGGCCATCCACGGCTTCTACTCCGGGGTCAACGACCTGCAGCGCGAGTGCGAACTGGTGACGCTGCGCGTCTCGGGCAACGAGGCCGCCTTCCATTTCCGCCTCACGATCGTCGCGGGGGAGCACCGGATGGTGATCGAGCCGATCGATGTGATGGCGTTCGGTGAGGACGGCAAGATCGCCCACATGAAGGCGTACTGGTCGGCCGCCGACGTCACCCAGCAGTAGCCGCCAGCCAGGCGCCGGTCCCGGTGTAGAAGACCGCGAACCACATGGCGATGTAGTGCAGGATCGCCGCGACGGCGGTGAAGGCGTGGAAGATCTCGTGGTAGCCGAACGTGCTGGGCCACGGGTCGGGCCAGCGCAGCGCGTAGAAGATGCCGCCGACGCTGTAGAACACGCCGCCGGTGGCCAGCAGCACCATCGCGGCCACACCCGCTTCGTGCAGGATCGTGGGGCAGAACCACACGGCCACCCACCCGAGCAGGATGTAGAGCGGCACACCCAGCCAGCGCGGGGACGTCGGCCAGCACACCTTGAGCAGGATGCCCGCCGCCGCGCCGCCCCAGACGATGCATTCGACCAGCATCCCGGTGTTCTGCGGCATGGCCAGCCGCGCGAACGGCGTGTAGCTGCCGGCGATGAACACGAAGATCATCGAGTGGTCGAGCCGCTTCATCAGGTTGCGGGCGGCCTCGGACTTCCAGTGCACCCGGTGGTAGGTGGCGCTGACGGCGAACATCGCCACCGTGGCCGCCGCGTAGACCAGCGTCGAGTGCCCGGCGCGCGGCGAGGAAACCGCCCACGACACCGAGACCAGCGTCGCGCCGGTGATCACGGCCAACCACGCCGAGTAGAAGTGGATCCAGCCCCGCATGCGGGGCTTGGTCAGGGCGTTGGCCGCGCTTTCGACAAGCTGTTCGACCGTATTGCCCGGCGTGATGGCCTCGGACTCGCGCTCCGGGCTGGCGGGTGTGCTCGTCTGGCTGCTCATATCTCCTGGGGCCTCGTCGTGCAGGTCGGGAAACTGACCAGTGGCTGATTACCCGCCACAGTAATGGCGAACCGTCGTCCGGTGCTGCCCGCCTCGCGGTGAGATCCCCTGATTGGCAGGGGGGAATTTGGTGTAGCTCACAGTAGGCTGAGTCTCCGTGGAAATTATCCCGCCGCGTCTCAAAGAGCCGCTGTATCGCGTCTACGAGCTTCGGCTGCGGCAGGGCCTGGCCTCCTCCAAATCGGACCTGCCCCGCCACATCGCGGTCCTGTGCGACGGCAACCGGCGGTGGGCCCGCGACGCCGGCTACGCCGACGTCAGCTACGGCTACCGGATGGGCGCCGCGAAGATCGCCGAGATGCTGCGCTGGTGCCAGGAAGCCGGCATCGAAATGACCACCGTCTACCTGCTGTCCACCGAGAACCTGCAACGCGATCCCGACGAGCTGGCGGGGCTGATCGAGATCATCACCGACGTCGTCGAGGAGATCTGCGCGCCGGCGAACCGCTGGAGCGTGCGCACCGTCGGCGACCTGGAGCTGCTCGGCGAGGAGCCGGCCCGGCGGCTGCGCGACGCGGTGGAGTCGACGCCCGTCACGGCGCCGTTCCACGTCAACGTCGCGGTGGGCTATGGCGGGCGGCGCGAGATCGTCGACGCGGTGCGGGCGTTGCTGAGCAAGGAGCTCGCCAACGGGGCGTCGGCCGAGGAGCTGATCGACGCGGTGAGCGTGGACGGCATCTCCGAAAATCTTTACACCTCTGGGCAACCCGATCCCGATCTGGTGATCCGCACGTCGGGCGAGCAGCGCCTGTCGGGGTTTTTGTTGTGGCAGAGCGCGTATTCGGAGATGTGGTTCACCGAGGCGCACTGGCCCGCGTTCCGCCGGGTCGACTTTCTGCGCGCGCTGCGCGACTACAGCCAGCGGCACCGCAGATACGGCAAGTAGTCCGTGCCAAACTAGGTTCATGGCTGCGCTGTCGGCGGTGGTGTTCACGCTGAGCGGGTGGCTCGGGTTGTACCTGCTGGCTCGCGATCCGCGTAAGCCGGTGCTCGTGTTGGCGGCGATCGGGTTGTGCGGCTTCGCGCTTGTGGTCGGGTTGGACGCGGTGCGGACGGCAAGCCCCGCGTACGCCCACGCGCTCAGCCGCGTCGAGATCTATCTGGTGGCCATCCCCGGCGTGGCGTGGTTCGCGGTGCTCGTCGAGCTGGCGCGGCCCAGCGACGGCGCGCGGGCGCGCACCCGCGAGTTGCTGCTCGTGGCCGGGGTCGCCGCGCTGACCCTGTTCGGGGCCGCGCTGGCCGGCAGCGTCGAGGGGCCGTTGCGGGCGGGCCACTGGGTGATGTTCGCGGTGATCTCGTTGTCCACCTTCGGCGCGATGGCGGTCGCGCTGCGGCAGCCGCGCCGGCCCCGGTCGGCCGTCGGGCTCGCCGTGGTCGCGACCCTGTTCTTCGCGCTGGGTAACGCCATCCTGATCATCCCGCTGGGCCTGGTGCCCAGCTGGGTCGCGCTGGCGTCGACGAGCCTCGACGTCCTCTCGCTCGGGCTGGCCGTCGCCCTGTGGGACGCCTTCGACGAGGGCCAGGCGTTGCGCGCCGACATGCTGCGCTCGTTCGCCGGCTCGGTGGCGGTGGCGGTGCTCTTCGGCGGCCAGGCGCTGATCGGCCTGGCGCTCACCCGCGCCGACGCGGCCGCCCAAACCGCGCTCACGGTGCTGTTGTTCACCAGCCTGGCGGTCGCGATCAGCGTACAGGTGCTCGCCGATCCGCTGGCCGGCCTGCTCGACCGGCTGGCGTTCTCGAAATCGCCTGCGCTACGCGAGGATCGGGCGGCGCTGCGGAACACCGGCGCGGCGCTGCCGTTGCGGTCGGTGGACCCGCTCGACCACGTCGACGACGCGGCGTTCGCGCGGCTCACCCGGCGCGCCCTGGGTCACTACGGCGACCTGAGCAAGCTGGTGGCCAGCCCGTTGACCGCGCTGCCCGTCATCGACGAGCGGCTCGCCGCCCGGGGCGCGCCCGACCATCCGCTGGAGCGGGCCAACGAACTCAAAGCGGTGCTGGCCGAGGCGGTCGGGCGGCTCAAGCCGCGCGACGCCGGCGATTTCGGCACCACCGAACAGTGGCGGCACTACAACTCGCTGTACTTCCCCTACGTCGTCGGCGTGCGCGCGTACGCGCAAAACGCCACCGCCGCCGGGCTTGATCCGATCGCGCGGCAAGCCTGGCAGTGGTTGGTCACCGAGGTCCCGCAGCGCTCGCTGCACAACTGGCAGAACGCCGCCGCCCGGCTGATCGCCGCGGACCTGCGCGGCCGGGTCGCGGTGAGCACCGACCGGCCCCTGTGACTGCTGGGGCGGGTGGCCAACTGGCTC
>NZ_LZIZ01000112.1:0-1211 GCF_001666915.1 Mycobacterium sp. E3339
GGACGACGTCGTGCACCGCCAGCTGACCGTCAACCAGGCCCTGAACTACGCCGCCGAGCTGCGCCTGCCGCCCGACAGCTTGTCGACCCGGGTCTCGGCGTGCTTGGTCATGTCGAGTTCTTCGAGGACCTGCGCGACGACCTGGGCCCGCTCCGCTTTGCTGGTGTCGGGCGGCAGGCGCAGCTCGGCGGCGTAGTTCAGGGCCTGGTTGACGGTCAGCTGGCGGTGCACGACGTCGTCCTGCGGGACCATCCCGATCCGGCTGCGCATCGTCGCGTACTCGGCGTGGATGTCGTGGCCCTCGAAGGTCACCGAGCCCGACGTGGGGCTGGTGTAGCCCACGATCACCCGCGACAGCGTGGTCTTGCCGGCGCCCGAGCCGCCGATGATGGCGGTCAGCGTGCCGGGCCGCGCGGTCAGCGAGATGTGGTCGAGCAGTTGCTTGTTCTGCTCGACGGTGTAGCAGACGGAGTTCACTTCCAGGCCGCCGGTGCGCGTCGCGGCCTCGGTGCGGCGCAGCAGGGTGTCGCGGGTGAACACCAGGTCGACGTTGCCGATGGTGACCACGTCGCCCTCGGTCAACACCGCGGACCCCACCCGCACGCCATTGACGAAGGTGCCGTTGACGCTGTGCGCGTCGCGGATCTCGGTGCCCAGCGGCGTCTGGGTCAAAAACGCGTGATGGCGGGAGGCGAGCACGTCCTGGATGACGATGTCGTTGTCGGTGGACCGGCCGATCGTGATCGCGCCGGACGGCTTCGGCATCGCGCCGGATCGCGACGGCATGAGCGCCTGGAACATCTTGGTCGCCAGGTTGGCCACCTCGGGCGGCTTCGCGGCGCTGCGCGACACCCTGCTGCGCCGCTCCGAGGCCGCGACGCGCACCGGCGGCCTGGAAGTGAACTCCGTCTGCTACACCGTCGAGCAGAACAAGCAACTGCTCGACCACATCTCGCTGACCGCGCGGCCCGGCACGCTGACCGCCATCATCGGCGGCTCGGGCGCCGGCAAGACCACGCTGTCGCGGGTGATCGTGGGCTACACCAGCCCCACGTCGGGCTCGGTGACCTTCGAGGGCCACGACATCCACGCCGAGTACGCGACGATGCGCAGCCGGATCGGGATGGTCCCGCAGGACGACGTCGTGCACCGCCAGCTGACCGTCAACCAGGCCCTGAACTACGCCGCCGAGCTGCGCCTGCCGCCCGTGG
>NZ_LZIZ01000113.1:0-5832 GCF_001666915.1 Mycobacterium sp. E3339
CGCCTTGTCCGGCGGCAGGCCGTCGGCGGCCAAAACGGGCACACCCGCGTAACCGCCGATCTCGGTCGGCTTGGGGAACGACTCGTTGGACGTGCCCTTCAGCGCACCGTCCATCGTGGACTTCCAGATGTCCGACGGCAGACCCGAGCCGTAAACCGGTGAGCCCGAGGCGGTTACGAGCGGCACGTCGCCCTTCGCGGTGCCCACCCACACGGCCGTCGACAACGACGGCGTGTAGCCGACCATCCAGGCGTCCTTGTCCGCGTTCGTGTCCCCCAGCTGCGTGGTGCCCGTTTTGGCCGCCGACGGCCTGCCGCCGGACAAGGCGTGGCCGCGCGAATAGCTGGCGATCGGCTCCATGGCCGCGGTGACGTTGTCGGCGACGGCCTTCGGGATGCGCTGCTCGCCGTTGTTGTCGGACTTGCTCGCGTCGAACAGGACCTGCCCGTCGGAGTTGACGACCTTCTGCACGAAGTGCGGCCGGTGGTAGAGCCCGGAGGCGGCCAGGGTGGCGTAGGCCGAGGCCATGTCGATCACCCGGGTCTGGTACTGGCCCAACACCACCCCGTTGTTGGGTGGCCCGCCCTTGCCGTCCTCGGACAGCGTGTGGTCCACGCCGGGGAAGCTGGTCGCGATGCCGGCCTGGTGCGCGGCGTCCGCGACGGCCTGCGGTCCGCCCTTGAGCTTGAGCATCAGCCGGTAGTAGGAGGTGTTCAGCGATTGCTTGAGCGCCTGGGCGATGTTGCACGTGCCGCAACCCTCGCCGTCGACGTTGGTGATCTTGATGCCGTCGACCGTCAGCGGCGAGCTGTCCACCTGGTAACCCAGCCCGATGCCCTGCTCGAGCGCGGCGACCAACGCGAACACCTTGAATGACGAACCGGTTTGCAGCCCGGCCTGGGCGAAGTCGAAACCGTTTGCGTCGGAACCGCCGTAGTAGGCGCGTATCGCCCCGTCGTGCGGGTCGATCGACACCACGGCCGACCGCATGTCGGGGTCTTGCCCGTCAAGGTATTTCGACACCGCCTTCTCGGCGGCCTGCTGGGCCTTCGGATCGATGGTGGTGGTCACCTGCAGGCCCTGGGTGTTCAGGGTCCGCTCGTCGATGTTGAACAGCTCCATCAACTCTTTGGTCACCTGACGCTCGATGAGCCCGTTGGGCCCGGTCGTCTGGTTCTCCGCCCGCGCCTGATCGGGCGGCACGGTTTGCGGGAACTCCTGCGCGGCCCGGTCGCTGGGTGACAGCGCCTTGGTCTCCACCATGCCGTCGAGCACCCAGTTCCAGCGGGCCCGGGCACCCTGCGGATCCACGGCCGGGTCCAGTGAGGACGGCCGCCGAATCAGCGCCGCCAGCAGCGCCCCCTCCGACACGGTGAGCTGCTCGACGGGCTTGTTGAAGTAGGCCTTGGCGGCAGCGGAGATGCCGTAGGCGCCCCGGCCGAAGTAGATGATGTTCAGATAGGCCTGCAGCACATCGTCTTTCGACCACTCCCCCGACATCTTGGTGGCGATGACGAGTTCTTTGGCCTTACGCATCAGGCCGCTCAGGCCGTGCTGGGCCGAACCCACCAGCGCGTTCTTGACGTACTGCTGGGTGATCGTGGACCCGCCCTGCAGGTCGCCGTCGCCGAACAGGTTGTTGTTCACCGCCCGCGCGAAACCGCTGAAGTCGAAGCCCGGGTTCGAATAGAAATTGCGGTCCTCGGCGGCGATCACCGCCTGCCGCACGTGCACCGGCACCTGGTTGATGTTGACGTCCACCCGATTACCTTCGGGCGGAATGATTTTCGCGATCTCTGATCCGTCGCTGGCCAGGATGGTGGAGACCTGATTGGTGCGCAGATCGCCCGGCTTGGGAATGTCGACGATGAAGTAGGCCATGGCGAACGTGACGATCGGCAACACCACCAGCACCGCCGCCGACAGGTAGGCCGCGCGGCGCACCCACAACCAGTTGATCTGCTGCTTCCAATGGACGTCTCGCCGCCGGGGGCCCAAGCCGTCCGGTCCGCCGGGGCGTCCGCCCGGCCCGGGTGGCGGTGGGGGTGGCCCTCCCGGGGGCCGGCCTCCGGCACTCGTCCGGCTGCGCCGCGGCGACGTCCGGCTGTCCAGCGCGGCCTTGACCTCCTCGAGCGCGTCGCGCTGCAGGGGCGCCGACGGCGGGCCCTCCAGCGCCGCTTTGACTTCGTCGATGCTCGGATCGGGCCGCCGGGGCGACCGGTCGTCGACGACCGGCGGGAGGATGGTGGTCATCCGGTCGTCGGGGGGAACTCTCCGGCGTTGGCCGGGCGGCGGCGGGGTGTCACGCGGGCGCTCGCCGCTTCCATGTTTGCCCACACGCTCAGTCGCCGGCCCATCCGCGTCACTGGACGACTGGTTGTGGGGTCCGTCGTTACTCAATGGCCGTGCGCGCGCCGTTTCGCGCCGTCCGGGTGCCCTTCGGCGGGCGCGCCGCCCCGAGCACATAGGACCTGACGAGATGGTTCCAGCTGCAGGTCCGGCATACCTCCACCACGTGGACGGCGAACTCGTCGAAGCGGGTTGCCAGCAAGACCAACTCTTCGGCCGTGCGGGCCGAGCCCGACACCGGACCCAGGTGTTCGCCGAACACCCACGACACCAGCGTCAGCTGCTCCTTGCGGCAGATCGGGCACATGACCTGGCTCGGTTTCCCGTGAAACTTGGCGGCCCGCAGCAGATAAGGGTTCGCGTCGCACACCTCGGAGACCCCGGTGCGGCCCGAGTACACCTCGGCCAGCAGTGCTCGCCGCCGGAGCGCGTAGTCCACCACTTGTCGCTGCAGTCGCACGCCCACCAGAGTACGTCGCCATCTCGAGCACCGATACGCAACCAAAACTGTGGCGGCCCGACCGAGGTCATCGGCCGGTGCGTTCCGCGCGGATGGGGGCCGGACTCTACGATCATCCCCGTGGCGAAATGGCTCGGGACATCGCTCGGCGCTGGGGTGGCGGCGAGCACCCGCGCCAAAGACATCAACCGGCAGGACGCCTGCAAGATTCTCGACACTGCGCTCAACGACGGCGAGCTGTCCATGGAGGAGCACCGCGAGCGGGTGAGCGCCGCCACCAAGGCGATCACGCTCGGCGACTTGCAGGACCTCGTCAGCGACCTGCAGGCCGACAGCAGCGCGCTGCCGACGGCCACCGTCAAGGCCGGGCCGGTGCCGCCGACGTTTCGCGGTTGGGGGGTGCTCGCCGCCGCGTTCGTCGTGTCGGTGCTGCTGGGCGTCGGCATCGGCTGGGGCATGTACGGCAACACCAAATCGCCGCTCGACTTCACCACCGACCCGGGGGCCAAGCCCGACGGAGTGGCCCCGGTCGTGCTGACCCCGCCCACCCAACTGCATTCGGTCGGCGGGTTGACCGGTCTGATCCAGCAAACCCGCAAACGGTTCGGCGACGTCGTGGGGTATCGGCTGGTGATCTACCCGACGTACGCGGTCCTGGACCGGCCGGATCCCTCCGACGATCGCCGGGTGCTGGCCTACACCTATCGCGGCGGGTGGGGCGACCCGACCAGCTCGGCGAAGAGCTCGGCGGACGGTCCGGTCCCGGTCGACCTGAGCAAGTTCGACGTCACGGCGACGGTGGGCATCATGCGCGGCGCGCCCCAGACCCTCCGCATGAAGCCCTCGGACATCAAGACCGAGTACCTGAACATCGAACCGGCGGCGGACCCGACCACCCCTGGAGCGCTGTCGCTGTCGCTGTACGTCTCCAGCGACTACGGTGGTGGCTACATCGTCTTCGCAGGTGACGGCACCGTCAAGCAGCTGAATCTGCCGTCCTAGGCCGCCGGCTCCCGGCGTGCGGCCATTCGCGGGCCGCCGGACTAATAGCTAACGAACATCCGGTGGTGTTGTGGCGAATATATCGAGACGATACGATGACGCGAGGCGTCGGACCGTCGTAACCAATCGTGCAAAGGGGGTGATTCGGTGCTCGAGCTCGCCATCCTGGGGCTTCTGATCGAATCGCCGATGCACGGCTACGAGTTGCGCAAACGGCTGACCGGTCTCCTCGGTGCGTTCCGCGCGTTCTCGTACGGTTCGCTGTATCCGGCCCTCCGGCGGATGCAGGCCGAGGGGCTGATCGCCGAGGACGCCGCCCCGGCCGGCACGCCGGTTCGGCGGGCGCGGCGCGTCTACCAGCTAACCGACGAGGGCCGTCGGCGCTTCGGTGAGCTGGTGGCCGACACCGGCCCGCACAACTACACCGACGACGGTTTCGGGGTGCACCTGGCGTTCTTCAACCGGACTCCGGCGGAGGCGCGCATGCGCATCCTGGAAGGCCGCCGGCGTCAGGTCGAGGAGCGGCGGGAAGGCTTGCGCGAAGCCGTGGCGCGGGCCAGTAACTCGTTCGACCGCTACACCCGCCAACTTCACCAACTGGGGCTCGAGTCCAGCGAGCGCGAAGTGAAGTGGCTCAACGAGCTCATTGCTGCGGAGCGGGCAATGCCCGGCCTCTCCGAGCAGACGTAAACCCTGCACGACATTCATCAGCTGCGACACAGAGTTATGGAGTTAGGAGAACGCCCTATGAGTGACCAGAACGCGCCAATCGCGTCGACGGAGGTACGAGTCGCCATTGTCGGCGTCGGTAACTGCGCGTCTTCGCTGGTACAGGGCGTCGAGTACTACCAGAACGCCGACGAGAACAGCACCGTGCCCGGCCTGATGCATGTCAAGTTCGGCCAGTACCACGTGCGCGACGTCAAGTTCGTCGCCGCCTTCGACGTGGACGCCAAGAAGGTCGGCTTCGACCTCTCGGACGCGATCTTCGCCTCGGAGAACAACACGATCAAGATCGCCGACGTGCCGCCCACCAACGTGGTGGTGCAGCGCGGCCCGACGCTGGACGGCATCGGTAAGTACTACGCCGACACCATCGAGCTGTCGGACGTCGAGCCGGTCGACGTGGTCAAGGCGCTCAAGGACGCCGAGGTCGACGTGCTGGTGTCCTACCTGCCCGTGGGCTCGGAAGAGGCCGACAAGTTCTACGCGCAGTGCGCCATCGACGCCGGGGTGGCGTTCGTCAACGCGCTGCCGGTGTTCATCGCCTCGGACCCCGTGTGGGCCAAGAAGTTCGCCGACGCCGGCGTGCCGATCGTGGGTGACGACATCAAGAGCCAGGTCGGCGCCACCATCACCCACCGCGTGATGGCCAAGCTGTTCGAGGACCGCGGCGTGCAGCTGGACCGCACCATGCAGCTCAACGTCGGTGGCAACATGGACTTCCTCAACATGCTCGAGCGCGAGCGGCTGGAGTCCAAGAAGATCTCCAAGACGCAGGCCGTCACCTCCAACCTGCAGCGCGAGTTCAAGACCAAGGACGTGCACATCGGCCCGTCCGACCACGTCGGCTGGCTCGACGACCGCAAGTGGGCCTACGTCCGGCTGGAAGGCCGCGCCTTCGGTGACGTGCCGCTGAACCTGGAGTACAAGCTCGAGGTGTGGGACTCGCCCAACTCGGCGGGCGTGATCATCGACGCGGTGCGGGCGGCCAAGATCGCCAAGGACCGCGGCATCGGCGGCCCGGTGATCCCGGCCTCGGCGTACCTGATGAAGAGCCCGCCGCAGCAGCTGCCCGACGACGTCGCGCGCACCCAGCTCGAAGAGTTCATCATCGAGGGCTGACCGCTTTTTCAACTTCGTGCGGTGAGGTCGCTTCGGTGACCTCACCCCACGAATCGTTTCGATGGCGGGCCTGTTTGCCACGCCAACGTGACGCTCGGCGACCCCCGCCACACCAGCGTGACGCTCGGTGCTGCGGCCGCTCGCGGCCGTTTCGGCGACACAGCGCTGTGCGGGTG
>NZ_LZIZ01000114.1:0-924 GCF_001666915.1 Mycobacterium sp. E3339
AAGGAGAACAAGCCGTCCAACCCCAGCGACCCGCACGACGGGGCCTACACCGCGGCGCGGCTGGCCCGCGACGAGGGGGTGCCCATCTCGACGATCTCGTTCGGCACCAAGACCGGCGAGATCGAGATGGACGGGCAGCGGGTCGCGGTGCCGGTCTCGACGGACCAGATGAAGATGATCGCCAAGCTCTCCGGCGGGCAGTCCTACACCGCCGGCACCGTCGACGAGCTGTCCAAGAGCTACAACGCCATCGAGAAGGACATCGGCTACCGCACCGTGCCGGGTCCCGGCAGTGCCGGGTGGTTGCGCCTGGGCGTGCTCACCGCCCTGATCGCGACGGCGCTGGCGCTGCTGATCAACCGGCGACTGCCGGTCTGATCGCTCAGGAGGGCAGCCGGCGGTTCAGGAACAGGCCGGCCAGGACGGCGCCGGCCATCGCGACGGCCCCCAGCAGCATCCAGGCCAGGCTGGCGTCGCCCTTGACGGTTTCGTAGCCGATCTGGCGCTGCAGAGTCGCGTAGACGTCCTTCAGCGACTCCAGGCTGTCGGCGTGGAACGACTGGCCGTCGGTGATCTCGCAGATCTTCTTCAGCGTCTGATCGTCGACGGGAACCGGGATGGTGGCGCCCTCGTACTCGACGGTGCCGTACGGCGTGCCGAACGAAATCGTCGAGATCTGCACGCCCTCGGCCTTGGCGGCCCGGGCCGCGGTGTAGGCCCCGTCGTGCGGGTCGCTGGGGTTGGACGGCTTGTTCTCCTTGCCGTCGGACAGCAGCACGATGCGGGCCGGCGGCGGCGTGTCGCCACCGGTGATGGCGGTGGCGCTGACCGCGTGCAGGGCGGTGAAGATGGCCTGCCCGGTCGCCGTGCTGTCGGCGAAGTCGAGCTTCTTGAGCGCGTCGATCGTCGCCTGGTGCTGCGGCG
>NZ_LZIZ01000115.1:0-11440 GCF_001666915.1 Mycobacterium sp. E3339
CGACATCTCGGCAGTGGGTGAACGCGAAGATCGGAAACTCGATACCAAGCTCATCGCAGATGGCGGTGTGCATGCCTACTCCTGTGGGGCGCGGACCGAAGCCAAAAAATTGGAACGTGTTCTAGTTTAGTACGAAGGGCATTGACGTGGCCAGCGGGTCCTGACCTGCGATTTGTCACTACGACCCGTCGCGTGGTCGCTCAGACCGCCGCGCTCCGCGCGATCCACAGCGCCAGGAACGCGAACATGCAGCCGGCGCACACGAGGTGATCCCGGCAGATGGACCGCGCCAGGCGGCTCTGCTCGTGCGGCCCGTCCCCGCGGCGCCCGAGTCGCACCGCGTCGGGCACCGTCTGCGTCAACGCCAGCAGCATCGGGATCCCCGCCAGGGCGGCCGACAGGACAAGGAGCCACGAGGGGTCGTGCCCGCGCGCGGACTGGTAGGTCAACGCGGCCAACAGGATCACCATGACGGCGGCGATCAGCCGGCTCATCGGGCGAGACGTGGTCGTCGCGCGGTGGTAGTAAGCCGCGATGGAAGCGAGCACCGCCTCGGGCAGATCGATCGGCGCAGAACGGAACCGGAGGACTTGGACGTCGAAGATCAAGTCCATCCACAAAACCGCGAACAGGAACCCACCGCAGGCCGTGAGCACCGAGGCCATGGCGCTCCTCCCTGCGAGCACTCCGATGTGAACCCATTGTTCCCAGCGCCGCATCGAAATGGAATCACTTCTGCCACCTCAGTTTCCTGGCTTTGGCGTCGCCCTTCGTGTTGGTGAGCGGTCGCAGTATCCGAACGGTGTTCTAGTACCGCTAGCAGATCCAGGCAGCTCCCGAGCCAACCGAGTGCTTGACGCGGTAGCACGTCACAAAGCGCTGCCAACCTTTCAGTACAGCAGCCAATCAAGTCAATCCAATAGACGCCTTAATCGCAGCAACGGCAAGGCCGGCGCCGATTGTTGTCGCGACCCCAAGCGTCCACTCACCAGCCTTCTTTAAACGACTCTTCGTTGCTTCTGCGTCACCGGACGCCGCCGCCGTGATTGCGCCGTCCAGTTCAACCAACGCGACGTCGCGCTCGAACGAGCCACGGCGCCCATCCACCTCGGACCGGACTCGTTTCAACTCGTCCACTAGGTCCTGAAGGCGAGAGAGCGGAAATTCGTTAGAAGCTTGGACAAATGCGGTGGAATTGTCACCAACCGCTCCGGTAACATTGTTCATCCTGTACTTACTGTACTCACTCACGGTGTCCACCCTTACATTTACTAGTTGCTGAGGTCCTGAATCAGGGCCCTCCTGTTGTCCCCTTCCTACTTGTTTAGGAAGTCTTAGACGGTGTAGGTCGCGTCCCGCTATGACGGAAGGTCCTCCCCAAGTTCTATGCAGGTCGCCGTCCAGCCCGGTAAATACACCGGGAAGAATGGGAAAATAAAATGCGGGATGGGGACCTAATTTGGAAGGCACATCGTCCCATATCGAAATGAGGCGCGCAGGAATCTCTCCATCCGCGCCATCAAATGGCTTGCCATCCAACGATTCGATGCACTCACGAGCAAGTTCTATCCTGTCAAGACAGTAATATGTGCAACCCAAAATCCAGATACCGGAACGGTTATTGGGAAGCGAGATCGACTGTATAACGTCTTGAGCGCGATCTAGTTCAGAGCAACAAAGCCAACTGAATGCTGCTTGAGCGGCGACAGTTTGCGATTTGCTGATAAAATCGTCAACCGCTAAGGCTGCGGTTCTATAGCGCTGGCCTTGCTGATAAATGAGGCATTCACATAATGCGGCGACACTGCTCGTAATCTCAGACTGCTCCAAGGAATCCTGGATGCGTTTGAGTTGACTCACATCACGTTTACCATGCGCGATAAAAATCGCTTGTTCAAGCGGACGCCAGTAGAGGGGAGCATCTGAAAGAACGCCAGCGCGGTATATCTCGATCAGCTTTGCAATCGCATGGTTTGTCTGTCCAGCTTTTGTAAGTAGCCTTCCGATGGTTGCCGCAAGGTCGATCTGCCCCTCAACATCAAGCTGTGTCAGCCCCTCGTCTACGAGCCGCACGGCGTCAGGCATGAGATCCTCATCTTCATATCCCTCGATAACGGCGCGGTACAAGTCTGCGTGCGTCCGAACGGCGAGTTTATTGAAGCCCTGCCGGGCAACAGATTCAGCCGTTCGCGCGCCCTCTAATCGGGCGCTCAATTGAACAAGAGGGCGCCAGACTTCGATATGCCTTGATTCTCTTGCGCTTATACGTAATTGTCTTAATGCGAGAAGATCGTCGTCTTTTTGATTTCGTTCGAGCAGCAGCCGCGCAAGCAACCACCGCAGATTGGCGTACCCCTTGTCCTCGTATCCTTGAAGCGCGCCATTTAGTAGGAATAGTAATTGTTCGCGCTCAGCTGCTGCTTTCGGCAATTTAAGATTCGATCCATATGCCCTCAACAGCTGACGTCGAAAAGTGGCTGCAATGTTCTCGAATTCGTCGAGCTGCCCGGCTCGCCATAAATGGTATTTCGCTTCGACAAATTCCATGCCGTGGCTGGTCAGCGATTGGTTATGATTAACTTGCCTAAAGTGACGCGAATAATGATCGGCGGCTTTGTTGTATGCCATTTCCGCTCTTCGATTGTTATTTTGCACCGCCGGGAGGCACAATTCTCGGACGACAGGGTTAACAGCATACCAGTTTTGGCTGCGGGTCAGGAGGTACCGGGAGATGAGCTGGCGAGTGGCCTCTTCGATATCGATTACATCGGCGGCAAGCCTACTAATCGCGTCGTAACGAAATGACCGCCGGTAAACTGACAGAAACTCGAGGAGCATTCTTAAATCCTGGTCTAAGTGGCCCAAGCAACGGCCCAAGAATTTCTTTTCTAACGACCTCACGAGTCGAGGTGACACGACGCGGTTTTTAAGCTCCCATCCTTCCGGATCGAGCTCCACAATTTTTTCAATAGGCTCAAATCGCAAACACTGCACCAAACTTTTCATAGCCGATGGATTTCCGCCAAGCCACCGGACAACATTTTTTATCTCGGAATCAGAGAGGTGCGACAGCATACTCTCTCGACCGAGGAGCTCCTTAAGGAAATTTTCCGCCTCGCTGGAACTGAGTGAATCTAAGGCAGTCGTTACGACTTGGTCCATTTCCCAGATGCCTTCAGGCATTACTCGATTGGCGATTATTAGCAGCCGTAACTTTGTGGTGAAGTCTGGTGTTAAAGAATCGAGGAATCTGGTGAATTGGGCGGGCGGGAGGCCGGTGCGCTCGTCGAGTAAATAGTCAAAGTCATCGACGATGATTAGCTGGTCCGTGCGGGCTGTCCTAGAAAGGCTGGTCAGTAGATCATCATCTTGATCTCTGGCGACGGACGGTAGGCCGATCCTCTCAAGCTCGCTCGCTATGGTTAGAAGAAGGTCGTCGAGTGAAAATCCCTCTGCACCTGCTGCGACATACACGCAGGGAATTTGCACGGTTTCGAACAGTTCACCTGCCAAGGCGGTCTTTCCGACTCCAGAGAACCCGCTCAAGACGCAGACTGGAGGCCCACTCCTCATCCACTCTTGTTGCAGCCACTGCAGTCGGTCACCGAATTGCTGCGATATCGCAGGCACAGTCCCCCCTAGGCGTGATTAACGAAGGCCTGCGCCTTCGCGCAACCGGTTCACAGCCCGAAGTGACCTTCTAACATGAAAGCAGCGAGATGTGATCGGATCAAGCAGCTGGTCAGGTGATTCGGCTTCATCCAGCGAGCGCTAAACCGGTCCGGAGGGCGACCTTAGGCGATCGCGCAAGTGGTCAGGCATGCGCGGCTCCTAAGGGGTGTATTCTTCGAAGGTAAATTTCGAGTGGCTCGCTTGGACGGGTGGTCGCAGGACCGAAGACTGCCATCGCGTTGTCGTTCCAGCTGATGATCACTTACCCAACGTCGGCGTTGCGCATCCGCTGGCAGCCATGTTGTAAAGCCTCATTACTTGCCGCCACCGCACTTGGACCGCGGGCAGCCGCGCACACAACACCTTCCATCACCCGAGAACCTGATGTCAGACGGGGACGAGGACGACCCGCGCCGTAGCGGCCAGACTATTGATCCCCTCGGTCGGCAGCGGGTACCGTAGTGCTTCCAATTACGACACGGCGAGTAGCGTAATTTGACAGCCCCGTTCACCGAGAGGATCGGCTCGATGCGCAGCGCCTATGCCGGCGATCCCTTCACCACGTCGACGGCCGAGATCGAGGCCGCCCTGGCGGAGGTCAGCATCCCGACGCTGCTGCTTTCGCTCGTGCACGTCACCGGCGACCCGCGCTTCATCCGCGACTTCAAGCAGATGGGCGTCTTCCTCAACGAGATTCAGGGATTCATGTCCGAGGAGGACAAGGCCCGGGCCCGCGCGGCGGCGTTGCCGGTGATCACCGACTATCGCGACCGTGGCTGCCCCGAGCCAAAGCCGCTGAGCCTCGAGCTCGTTCGGGAGATGATGGACTGGGCGGCCTGCGAGCACGTCGGGGACGACTACCTGCCCCTGGTCCTCGAAGAGATGGACCTCGAAGCCGTCGACCCGCGCCGGCCGGCCGTCCTGCCGACCGATAGCGCGGCCGACATTCCGGTCCTGGTCGTCGGGTGCGGCGAATCGGGCATCCTGGCCGGAATCCGGCTCAAGCAGGCCAACATCCCCTTCACCATCGTGGAGAAGAACGCCGGCCCGGGCGGAACGTGGTGGGAGAACAGCTATCCCGGCGCGCGCGTCGACGTGGCCAACCACTTCTATTGCTACAGCTTCGAACCCAACAACGACTGGACGCATTTCTTCGCCGAGCAGCACGAGCTGCAGGACTATTTCACCAGGGTCATCGACAAGCACGACCTGGCCGAGCACGTGCTGTGGAACACGGAGGTGCTGGCCGCCGAGTGGATCGACGACGACGCGACCTGGAGCGTCCGACTGCGCGGCGCCGAGGGTCAGACCAGCACGGTGCGCGCGCGGGCGCTGATCACCGCGGTCGGTCAGTTGAACCGGCCCCACATCCCCGAGTTCGACGGCGCCGAGAGCTTCGCGGGGCCGTCCTTCCACTCCGCCGCCTGGGACCACTCCGTCGACGTGAGCGGAAAGCGCGTCGCGCTCGTCGGCGCCGGCGCCAGCGGTTTTCAGATCGCCCCCGCCATCGCCCCGGATGTCGCGCACCTGACGGTGTTTCAGCGGACCGCGCAGTGGATGTTTCCCAACCCGATGTATCACGACGAGGTCGGCGAGGGCATGCGGTGGGCCATGCGCCACCTGCCGTTCTACGGACGGTGGTACCGCTTCCTGGTGCTGTGGCCCGGCTCCGACAAGGGCCTGGACGCCGCGGAAAGCGACCCCGACTACGCCGACCAGGAACACGCGGTCAGCGACATCAACGCCGCCGCCCAGATGATGTTCTCCCAGTGGATCACGAGTCAGGTCGGGGAATCCTCAGAGCTGCTGAGCAAGGTGATGCCCGACTATCCCGCGTGCGGCAAACGGACCCTGCAGGACAACGGCAGCTGGTTGCAGACGTTGCAGCGCGACAACGTCGAGTTGGTGCGCACACCCATTCGACGGATCACCCCGCGCGGCATCGTCACCGAAGACGGCGTGGCGCATGACGTCGACGTGATCGTGTACGCCACGGGATTCCGGCACACCGACGTGCTCTGGCCGCTGAGGATCACCGGCCGCGACGGAGTCGACCTGCGCGAGATGTGGGGGAGCCGGCCGTATGCCTACCTGGGCATCACGGTTCCGAACTTTCCGAACCTGTTCATCATCTACGGGCCCGGAACGCATCTCGCCCACGGGGGCAGCCTGATCTTTCAGTCCGAATTGCAGATGCGTTACATCGACCAGTGCCTGGCGCGGCTGGCCGAGGGGGATGTGCATTCGCTGGAGCCGAAGCCCGAAGCCGCCGCCGATTGGCATGAGCGGACCCAGAACCAGATCAAGAAGATGGTGTGGGCACACCCCGCGGTCAAGCACTCCTACTTCAAGAACGCCGACGGGGAGATCCACACCGTCAGCCCGTGGCGCCTCAACGAATACTGGGCCGCGGTGCGCGCGCCCGACTGGTCCAAATTTGTTGTGCGGCAGGGGAAGTGAGCACACGAGCATGCGTACGGTAGTCGTCGACGGCCCCCACAGCATCCGGGTCGACACCCGGCCCGACCCGGCGCTGCCCGGCCCCGACGGGGCGATCGTCGAGGTCACCGCCGCCGGCATCTGCGGATCCGACCTGCACTTCTACGAGGCGGATTTCCCGATGGCCGACCCGATCGCGCTCGGCCACGAGGCGATCGGCACCGTGGTCCAGACGGGACGCGATGTGCGCACCGTCAAGGTCGGGGACCAGGTGATGGTGTCGTCGGTGACCGGGTGCGGCAAGTGCGCCGGCTGCGCCACCCGCGATCCGGTCATGTGCCACAACGGCTTCCAGATCTTCGGCGGCGGCGTCCTGGGCGGGGCGCAGGCCGACCTGCTGGCGGTGCCGGCGGCGGACTTCCAGCTGCTCAAGATGCCGGAAGGCATCAGCGTCGAACAGGCGCTGCTGCTCACCGACAACCTCGCCACGGGGTGGGCGGCGGCGCAACGCGCCGATATCCCGCCCGGTGGCACCGTGGCGGTCATCGGCCTGGGCGCCGTCGGCCTGTGTTCGCTGCGCAGCGCGCTGTTCCAGGGCGCCGCAACGGTTTTCGCGGTCGACCAGGTCGACGGGCGGTTGGACCGCGCGGCGCGGTGGGGGGCGACGCCCCTCAAGGCGCCGGCGGTCGAGGCCATCCTCGCGGCCACCGGGGGGCGCGGCGCCGACGCGGTGATCGACGCCGTCGCCACGGACGCGTCGTTGACCGACGCGCTCAACGCGGTGCGGCCGGGGGGGACCGTGTCGGTCGTCGGTGTGCACGACATGAACCCGTTCCCGCTCAACGCCCTGGGCTGCCTGATCCGCAGCATCACCCTGCGGATGACCACGGCGCCGGTGCAGCGCACGTGGCCGGAGTTGATCCCGCTGCTGCAATCCGGGCGCCTGGACACCGACGGCATCTTCACCACGACGCTGCCGCTGGACGAAGCGGCCAAGGGCTATGCGACCGCCGCGTCGCGGTCGGGCGATGACGTGAAAATCCTGTTGACGCCCTAGGTGGGCACCGCGCCTTAACGTGTCGCCGTGATGTATTGCGACCGCATGAAGCTGTCGATCTTGACGTCGACGTCCGGTGGGGTCATCCCGTAGCCGGCCTGCAGGTCGAGCGTGTTGCGCACGGGCTGGACCGTCCACCCGTGCGCGGCCAGCCGTTCCGCCGGATCGGTCTGGGGTTCGTACGTCAGCGCGGAGAAATCGACGTCACCGGACATGTTGACGCCGGGATGCGCCGTCTCCAACGCCTCGAGGTGGTCGTGATCCAGCCGAGAACCCAACGCGCCGATGGCGATCCGGCTGCCGGGCGCGCTGAGGCCGCTGATCCGGGTGAAGAGCGTGTTCTGGGCCTCGTCGGTCAGGTAGGGCAGCACCCCCTCCACCGACCAGGCGCTGGGCCCCTCGGAGTCAAAGCCGGCGGCCTCCAGCGCCCTGGACCAGTCGGTGCGCAGGTCGGCGGCCACCTCGACCCTGCGGGCCTTGGGCGCCGCGCCCTCCTCGCCGAGCACGCGCGCCTTGAATTCCAGCACCTTTGGCAGATCGATCTCGAAAACGGTTGTGCCCGGGGCCCATTCGAGCCGATACGCCCGGGAGTCCAGCCCTGCGGCGACGATCACCGCCTGCCGTATGCCGGCGGCGCCGGCCTCCTCGAAGAAGTCGTCGAAAAATCGGGTCTGCACGCCGTAGAGGCGGGGGAAGGCCATCTCGTCTTCCGACGTGCCCGGATTGGCAACCGCGGCCGCCAGATACGGGTCTTGCGAGGCGGCGATGAAGACCTTGGCGTAATCGTCCCGGACCAGCGGCTGCGGGCTCAGGGCGTGCACCGCGCGCCAGCCGGCGACCAGCAAGGCGGTGTAGCCCACGCTGCTGACGATGTCCCAGTTGTCGTCGTCGGAACGGAGCTTGCCGAACTCGGGCGTCGTGCTCATGTCCGCTCCTTTCCTTCAGGGCCGAGGTCCAACGTACTCAGAGCTCCAACAACACCGTGACCGGGCCGTCGTTGACCAACTCGACCCGCATGTGCGCACCGAAAACGCCGGTCCGCACCTCGGCGCCCAACCGCTGCAGCGCCTCGGCGAAGGCCGCGACCAGCGGCTCGGCCACCGGGCCGGGAGCGGCGGCGTTCCACGACGGTCGCCGCCCCTTGGCGGTGTCGGCGTACAGGGTGAACTGGCTGACCACCAGGATGGGCGCGTTGACGTCCGCGGCCGACCGTTCCTCATCGAGAATCCGCAAATACCAGAGTTTTTCGGCGAGCCGCCGCGCCTTGTCGAGGTCGTCGCTGTGGGTGACGCCGACGAAGGCCAGCAGGCCTTGGCCGTCCGGCCGGATGGCGCCCACCGCCTCGCCGTCGACCGACACCGTCGCCGACGCGACCCGCTGCACCAGAATCCGCATGGGCTCGATGCTGCCAGCCCGGGCCCGCGGGAGAATCGGTAGGCTCGTCGTGTGTCAGTGCTCGTCGCGTTCTCGGTCACCCCGATGGGTGTGGGCGAGGGCGTCGGCGAGATCGTCGCGGAAGCGGTTCGGGTGGTGCGTGATTCCGGGCTGCCGAACCGGACCGATTCGATGTTCACCGTGATCGAGGGCGAAACCTGGGAAGAGGTGATGGCGGTGGTGCAGCGCGCGGTCGAGGCGGTGGCCGCTCGCGCGCCCCGGGTCAGCACGGTGATCAAGGCGGACTGGCGGGCCGGGGTCAGCGACGCGATGGCGCAGAAGGTCGCCACCGTCGAGCGCTACCTGTCCAACCCCTGAACGGCGTCGGTGAACGCGCGCTCGGCCGCGTCACCGTGGACCGCGAACACCACCTTTTCCAGCGCACCCGCGGAATGTCGCCGGACCGCGTCCACCATCAGTCGCGCCGCCTCGTCCAGCGGGAAGCCGCCGACGCCGGTGCCGAACGCGACCAGCCCCAGCGTGCGGCAGCCGAGCTCGTCGGCCCTTCGCAGCGTGGCGGCGGTGGCCCGCGTGATGATCGTCGCCGAGGTCGGGCCGCCAAGTTCCATGGTGGCGGCGTGGATGACGTAGCGCGCGGGCATGGCGCCGGCCGTGGTCTCGACGGCTTCCCCGAGGCCGATGGGCGCCTTGCGCGTCGACTCCCGCTGCACGTCCGGACCGCCGGCGCGGGCAATGGCCGCCGCGACTCCGCCGCCTTGGCGCAGTTGCGTGTTGGCCGCGTTGGCGATCGCGTCGAGTTCGAGTTTGGTGACGTCCGCCTGCACGACCTCCAACTCGATCATCGGCTCATTGTCTACCAGCGCTGCCAGTAGGCTCATGGCGGTGAGCGCACGCGCAGGCATCGTCGTCACCGGAACCGAGGTCCTCACCGGGCGCGTTCAGGATGCCAACGGGCCGTGGATCGCCGCCCGCCTGCTGGAGCTGGGCGTCGAGCTGGCGCACATCACGATCTGCGGCGACCGGCCCGCCGACATCGAGGCGCAGCTGCGCTTCATGGCCGAACAGGGCATGGACCTGATCGTCACCAGCGGCGGCCTGGGACCCACGGCCGATGACATGACGGTCGAGGTGGTGGCCCGGTTCTGCGGCCGCGAGTTGGTGTTGGACGACGAGACCGAAGCCAAGATCGCGAACATCCTCAAGAAGCTGATGGCCCGCTTCGAGGGTGTCGATTTCGAGGCGGTGCGCGCCGCCAACCGCAAGCAGGCGATGATCCCCCTCGGCGCGCAGGTGCTCGACCCGGTCGGCACCGCGCCCGGTGTGGTGGTCCCCGGGACGCCGACGGTCATCGTGCTTCCCGGCCCGCCGCGCGAGCTGCAGCCGATGTGGCGCCGCGCCATCGAGACGCCCGCCGCGCAGCAGGCGATCGCGGGCCGGACGGCCTATCGGCAGGAGACCGTGCGAATGTTCGGGCTGCCCGAGTCGGGTCTGGCCGAGACGTTGCGCGACGCCGAGGCGTCGGTACCCGGCTTCGAGTCGCTCGAGATCACCACCTGCCTGCGGCGGGGCGAGGTCGAAATGGTCACCCGCTACGAGCCGGACAACTCCGACAGCTACGCCAAGCTGATGCAACTGGTGCGCGACCGGCACGGCGAACAGCTCTTCTCCGAAGACGGTTCCACGGTGGACGATTTGGTCGCCGGTGCGCTGGCCGGCCGCCGGATCGCGACGGCCGAATCCTGCACCGCGGGGCTGCTGGCGGCGCGGCTGACCGACCGGCCCGGATCATCGGACTACGTGGCCGGCGGGGTGGTCGCCTACTCGAACGACGCGAAAGCCGAGCTGCTTAGCGTCGACCCGGGGCTGATCGAGGCCCACGGCGCGGTGTCCGAGCCGGTGGCCGAGGCGATGGCGGCCGGCGCGCTGAGCCGTTTCGGCGCCGACACCGCCGTCGCGATCACCGGAATCGCCGGGCCGGGCGGAGGGACGCCCGAAAAGCCGGTGGGCACAGTCTGTTTCACCGTGGCGCTGCGTGAAGGCCCAAAGCACACCCGCACGTTGCGGCTGCCCGGCAATCGCTCGGACATCCGAGAGCGCTCGACGACGGTGGCCATGCACCTGCTGCGGCGCCTGCTGGGCGCTGTCGACTAGGCCCGACTTCGAGATTGCCGCCATGGTCGCGATTGGCGCCCAAACCACAACCGCAGCGGCAATCTCGACGTAGAAACGTGGTCACTTCGCTTCGCTTGGCAGGAAAGCGGTTTCGGCCGTGCCGAAGCGAATCCCCGTGGCGTCCTTACCGATCAGCGTGAGGAACGCGACGGCGATCAGCACCGGCACGATCGTGGCCGCCAACGCGAACGGATAGCCGTGCGACTCGGCGAGGCGTTCCTGGATCGGTAGGTTGAACGCGGCCAACAGGTTTCCGAGCTGGTAGGTCACGCCGGGGTAGAGGCCGCGGATGGCATCCGGCGACATCTCGGTCAGGTGGGCGGGGATCACACCCCACGCGCCCTGCACGCACAGCTGCATCAGAAAAGAGCCGAGGCACAGCATCGCGGCCGTGCGCGAGTAGGCGAACAGCGGAACGATCGGCAGCCCCAGCAGGGCGCAGAAGATGATGGTGTAGCGGCGGCTGAACCGTTGCGACAGCGTGCCGAACACCAGCCCGCCGATGATCGCGCCGATGTTGTACACGATGACGATCCACTTGACGGTGGCGCTGGACAGGGCGGCGCCGTGGTTGGCGGTCGACGTCAGGAAGGTCGGGTAGACGTCCTGGGTGCCGTGGCTCATCCAGTTAAAGGCCGTCATCAGCAGCACCAGGATTCGGGACGTGCTGCGCGACGGGGCGATCATCCGCCGGTTCTTCTACCT
>NZ_LZIZ01000116.1:0-824 GCF_001666915.1 Mycobacterium sp. E3339
GCCATCGCTTCGAAGAGGTCGGCGGCCTTCGCGACGCTTTCGCTGGGCTTGGTCATCCGGGTGGCGATCTCGCGGGCCCGGGTGGCGTAGGACGGGGTGAGGGTTTGCCGCAGGTCTGCCACCAGGGATTTGCTGGTGGTCTTCGAGAAGCGCCGGGCCGTACCGACTTCCAGTCGCTTGACCTGGGCCCCCCAGTAGGGCTGATCCGCCGAGCTCCAGAGGATCAACGTCGGAACTCCGGCGCGCAGGCTGGCGGCCGTGGTGCCCGAGCCGCCATGGTGGACCACCGCGTGGCAGGCGGGGAAGATCTTCGCGTAATTCACCGCCCCCACCACCTTGACGTGGTCGAAGCTCGGCACGTCGCTGTAGTCGCTCGAACCGGCGCAGAGCAACGCCCGCTCCCCCAGCTCGCCGCAGGCGGAGGCGATCATCTGGACGGTCTCGGCCGGCGACGCCACCGGCATGCTGCCGAAGCCGAAGCAAATCGGCGGGGATCCCGCCGCGATCCACGAGGCGACGTCGTCGTCGAGTTCGGTGGTCAGCTCCATCGTCAGCGCCCCGACGAACGGCCGCTGACCGTCCCACTTCGCCCATTCGGCGGCCAACCCCGGAAAACACGCCTCGTCGTAGGCCTGGATTTCCATCGCGCCCCGTCGGGCGATGCGCGCCGGCGAGGGACCCTTCGCCTTCGGCAGGCCGAGTTCGCGCCGCTGCGCATCCTCGGGCTTCTTGTTCAGGCGCCAGGCCAACCAGTCGAACGCCATCATGGCCGACCGACCCAACGGGGGCGGCAGGATCGAGACCAGCTGGCCGTTGGGCCGCAT
>NZ_LZIZ01000117.1:0-6229 GCF_001666915.1 Mycobacterium sp. E3339
GCTGATCAACGCCGCCAACCGCGCCGCGATCGATTCGTGGGTCGCCGACGGCGGTCAGGGTGACTTGTTGGAACTCATGGCCGAAGCCGTGGAACTTGTGCGGGCCTCGATCGCCGCCATCGAGCGCACCGGCACGGCTGCTGGACCGCGGCGGGGGAGTGGGCAGCGTGTCGGGTGACTCACGTTCCCTCGCGGTGGTCACCGGGGGAGCGCGAGGCATCGGGGAATCCATTGTGGCCGAGCTGATTCGCAGCGGGCACCGGGTGGCCGCGATCGATGTGAATGCGAAGGCCATCGCACGCGCACAGGATTCGGAAGACGCGAGAGCGGGATCGCTCGTCCCGATGAACGTATCGATCACCGACCGTGACGCGGTCGAGGACGCGCTGAGCACCTTGGCCGACCGGTATGGGCCCGTTCGGGCGTTAGTCAACAACGCCGGGATGACGCTGCCCGGAACGTTTCTCGAGCAGACCGACGAGGACTGGGACCGCATTGTCGACGTCAATCTCAAGGGCACCTTCGTGATGGCACAGGTCGTCGCCCGGCAGATGGTCGCGCACGGCGGCGGGGCCATTGTTAACGTCAGCTCGGTGTCGGCCCACGGGGTACGCACCGGGCCGCCGGCCTATGCGGCCGCCAAGGCCGGCGTCGAGGGGTTGAGCCGGCTGATGGCCGTTCAGCTCGGTGTCCACGCCATCCGGGTCAACACCGTCGTTGTTGGCACCACCGCGACACCGTGGCTGTTGTCGCGCAAGACGTCCGACGAGCTGGCGCAGATGCGCCGGACAACGCTGACCGGAAACATCGGGGAACCGGAGGATGTCGCCGGCGTGGTGGCATTTTTGTGTTCACCCGCGGCCAAACACGTCACCGGCCAGCTGATTTCGGTGTCGGGTGGGCAGTGGATGCCATGACGTTGATGCGGAACGACAAGACAGATGCTGATGTAGTGTTTACTGCTACGAATCGATGCCAGGGGATGTCGTGGAACTGAAGAGAATCCTGTTCGACGTCAGCGAGCAGGTCGCCACCATCACGATCAACCGACCGGAGCGGCTCAACGCCACCGACGACCTGACCCGCACCGAACTCGGCCTAGCGTGGGCTCGGGTGCGGGAGGACCCCAACATTCGGGTGGCCATCATCACCGGGGCCGGCGACCGCGCATTCTCCGCGGGCCAGGACATCCGGGCAACGGCCGAGGGCGGCATCCGCAACAAGGTTCCCGGCTCGCGGCTGCACCACAACGTGTGGAAACCGGTCATCTGCGCCCTCAACGGAATGGTCGTCGGCGGTGGGCTGCATCAGGTCGCCGACGCCGACCTCATCATCGCGGCCGAACACGCGGAGCTGATCGACACGCATCTGGCCGTGGGCAACGTGTTCGCGCTCGAGCCCGCCGTGCTGCTGCGCAGGATGCCGCTGTCAATGGTGATGCAGCTCGGGCTGATGACCAAGCAGGGCCGGATCAGCGCGCAGCGGGGCTACGAGATCGGCCTGATCAACGAGGTCGTGCCCGCGGACCGGCTACAACAGCGGGCGCGCGAAATCGCCTTGGACATCGCGAAACTCTCGCCGGCGACGGTCCAGGCGTCGATCAAGGCGATGTGGAGCAGCCTCGACGTCGGGCTGCGCGCGGCCAACGATGTCGCGTACCGCTATGTGCTGCAACACCAGCTCACCCATCCCGACTACCGGGAAGGGATGCTCGCGTTCGCGGAGAAGCGGGAACCACGGTGGGTCGTGGAATGACGCGTCATGGGTGAATCCGCACGAACGTTCAGCTACGACCCGCTGCCCTACGCACCCGTCGTCCCGTCGATGCTGGCCGACCTGGCCGCCGCGTACGGCGACAACGACTTCGTCGTCAGCTCGGCCGGTGCGGGGACGATCGAGCGAATCACATACGGGCAAGCCGATACCAGGTCTGGCGACATGGCGCGGCGGCTGCTCGCGGCGGGCGTCACCAAAGGCGTTCGGGTCGGCATCCTGGCGCCCAACGGGCCCGACTTCGCGACCGCCTTCCTGGCGGCCACCCGGATCGGCGCGGTCGCGGTGCCGATCAACACCTTCTTTCAGCCGACAGAGTTGAGGTGGCTGCTTCGCGACGCCGATATCCACACCCTGCTATCGGTCGACTCGCTGCTCGGCAAGGACATGCTGGCGCGGATCACGGAGGCCACCGGCGATCCTTCGGTAGGAAACGAACCCCTCGCCATCGAACGAGTACCTCAGTTACGCAACATCTTCGCCCTTGGCGACACCGATCGGAAATGGCCTTCCAGGTGGCCGGAACCGGTGCCCGAGGCGCTTCTGCGCGCATGCGAATCCACCGTCCGCCCGTCCGACGACCTGGTCGTCATTTACACATCGGGAAGCACCTCCGACCCGAAGGGCGTCATTCACACGCACGGCACCGCGATCGCGCACTCTCGCTTCGTCGCCACCCAGCACGAGTGGAAGCCCGACGACCGGGTGTACATCCCGATGGTGTTCTTCTGGGTCGCCGGGCTGGTGTTCGGTCTGCTCGGACCGATGCAGACCGGCGCCACTATTCTCACCGAGCACAAGTTCGACGCCGGCGACGTGCTGCGCCTGCTCGAATCCGAACGGGCCACCTACGCAACGGGATTCCCCCACGTGGGCCGGTCACTGGCGAATCATCCCGACTTCTCGTCCACCGATCTGTCAAGTCTGCGCGCGGGATACCACCAGGTCCTGTTAGCGCCGGAACTGCGTGCGGCCGATCCGTCGCTGCTGGTGACACAGCTGGGGATGACCGAAACCTGTAGTTCGCACACTTGGTGGCCCCCACACGAACCGGTGCCCGAAACCAAGCGCGGTGCGCTCGGAGTATCCGCACCCGGCTATCAGCACAAGGTCGTCGACGAGTCGGGCGTACAGGTGCCCAACGGGATGGTCGGGGAAATCTGCGTGCGGGGAACGGCCATGATGCGCGGCATGGTCGGACGGCAGCACAGCGAGCTGTTCGACGCCGACGGCTGGTATCACACGAAGGATGCCGGATACCTCGATGATGACGGGTTCCTGTATTTCGCCGGGCGCACCGACGACATGATCAAGACCTCGGGCGCCAACGTCGCGCCGGTGGAGGTGGAGGCGGTGATCTGCGGCGTCGACGGAGTCCGGATCGCCTATGTCGCCGGCGTTCCGGACGCGGACAAGGGCGCCGTCGTCTGCGCCGTCGTCGTGCTCAATCAAGGGCGGCACACCTCACAAGACGAGCTCATCGCGGCGTGCCGAACCGAACTGGCCGCGTACAAGATCCCCAAGCGGTGGGTGATCCTCTCCGACGCCGACCGGCTGCCGTACACCACCACGAACAAGATCGACAAGCCCCGGCTGGTGCAGCTTGTCACCTCGGGGGAGCTGGCATGACCACGTTGGAGGAGCGAATCGCCCGCCTGGAGGCCATCGAGGAAATTCGTCAGCTTGCGGCGCGGTACGCGGTGGCGCTGGACATGCGCGACTTCGATTCCCTGGCAAACCTTTTCGTCGACGACGTCGGGGTGCCTGGCACACGGCGCGGCCGCGACGCGATGCGCCAATGGTACGACGCAGAGGTGCGTCCGACGCTGCTGGGCAGCGCGCACGGTGTCCTCGGCCATGTTATCGACGTCCACGATGCCGACACAGCGAGCGGACTTGTCTACTCACGCAACGACTTGGAAACCGAGACCGCGTGGTTCATCGAGATGCTTGCCTATCTGGACCGCTACGAACGGCGGGCCGGCCATTGGTATTTCGCGCGCCGCACCCCGCTGTTCTGGTACCGGAGCGACATCACCGACCCGCCTGTCGGTCCACAGAAGGTGCGTTGGCCCGGCAGCTCCGGCCAGGACGGCTCGTTCCACGACGCGTTTCCCTCGTGGGAAGAGTTCTGGGCCGCCGATCCCGGACGATTCGACGCACCGGTCCCAGCCCCCGCCGCCGTCGGTGAGTGGTTGCGCACTTTGCGCCGGGGTGTCCAAGCACCGCGCGTCAGCCCGACCGGGCGCGGGACTGCGGAGTCTTGAGATGTCAAGCCAGGAAATAAGATTCGGATTCACCGATGAGCAGAACGAGTTGCGCCGCATCGTGCGTTCCTTCTTCGAGAGCAAGGCCGACGAGGCGCAGGTGCGCCGCCAGATGGAATCACCGCTGGGCTACAACCCCTCGCTGTGGGTGCAGATGTCCGACGAGCTGGGCCTGGTGGGGCTCGCGATCCCCGAGGAATTCGGCGGGCAGGGCTTCACTTTCGTCGAACTCGGCGTCGTCGCCGAGGAGCTCGGGCGGGCCCTGGTGCCCTGCCCGTACTTCGCGTCGGCGGTGCTGGCGTCGAGCGCGCTGCTGAATTCGGGTGACTACGCCGCCCAACGGCGGTACCTGCCGGGCATTGCGTCCGGAGCGACCGTCGCCAGCCTGGCGGTCACCGAGGAGTCGGGCCGCTGGGAGGCCGGGGCGATCCGCACGCGGGCGCGAGAAACGGCCCGCGGCTGGGTGGTGGATGGAGCCAAAACCTATGTCCTCGACGGCTGCAGCGCCGATCTGCTGTTCGTGGCCGCCCATACCGACTCCGGATTGTCGCTGTTCGCCGTCGACCGCTTCGACAGCGTCACCCGCCGCGCACTGTCCACCCTGGACCAGACCCGAAGACAAGCCCGCATCGAATTCAGTGCTACGCCGGCGTCGCTCGTCGGTCATTCGGGCGGCGCGGAGGCGGTGTTGCGCTCGACCCTCGCGCTCGGCGCTGCCGCGCTGGCCGCCGAACAGGTCGGCGGCGCGCAACGATGTCTCGAGATGGCCGTCGCCTACGCGAAGACCCGCAGGCAGTTCGGCAAGCCCATCGGCTCATTCCAGGCCATCCGCCACAAGTGCGCCGATATCTTCCTCGATGTCGAATGTGCTCGCGGGGCGGCCTATTACGCGGTGCAGGCCGCGGCCAAACGCTCGCCCGAATTGCCGGCGGTGGCGTCGTTGGCGAAGGCCTGCAGTTCGGAGGCGTATGCCCGGGCCGCTGCCGCCAACATCCAGGTCCACGGCGGCATCGGATTCACCTGGGAGCATCCTGCCCATCTGTACTTCAAGCGTGCTCAATCGTCGGGACATCTGCTGGGCGACGCCTCGTATCACCGGAAGCTGCTCGCCGACGAGATCGGGATCTGAAGAGCGTCAGAAGTCCGTGCCGCCGTCGATGTTGACGGCCGCGCCCGTCATGAACCCTGCCCTGTCACTGAGCAGGAACGCGATCAGCTCGCCCGCTTCTTCGGGACGACCGCCACGGCCGAGGGCGACACGCATGTTCCAGTCCGGGTTGCTGGCCAGGTGCGTGTAGATCGCGTCCTCTAGCGCCACCCCGTATTGTTCTGCCCGCTTGGCGCGGATGAAGTCGTTCACCTCGGTGTCGAACAGTCCCGGGCACACGGTGTTCACCCGGATGCCGTCGGGCCCATGCGTTTTCGCCAGGATCTTTGACAGCGTCAACACCGCAGCCTTCAGCGCGTTGTACGGCGGAATCAGAACCTTCGGCGCACGAACGGAATACGCGGCCGTCGTCACGATGGTTCCGCCGCCGTTGCGTTGCAGGTGCGGAATGACGGCGCGGCAGGACCGCACCGTTCCCATGAGAATCAACTGGTAATACCAGTCCCACGACTCGTCACCGTGTTCGAGGAACGGCCCCTGCTGCTTCATCGGTCCCGCGGTGACCGCCAGACCGCGCAAGGGGCCCAGGCTTGCGGCCGCGCGGTCGATGGCGCGATCCACCCCATCACCGGAAGCGGCGGCGTCGACGGCGATCCCGACCGCACCCACCCCGTAGTCCGCGGTCAACTGCTCGGCCCGCGCTCGGGCGCGCTCTGGATTCCGAGCCAGCAGCGCCACGTTGGCACCATTGGCGGCGAGCTCCTCGGCGGCGGCGAACCCGATCCCGGTCGTCCCGCCGACGAGAACGAAGTTGCGTCCCGCCACACCAAGCTCCACGCGCTGCCCTCGTTTCTGGCGTCACCGCCGGTGACAGCCATACTAAACAGACGTACGCCATGTGTTGCAATGACTACTTTGCGGCCGCCGTGCGGCGACGTTTGGGCCTTTGGATGGAACACCAGGCGCGAATTTGTCGCGTAGCATGGAGCGACATGTCGACGAAACCGGCCCCGTCCGATCTCGAGTCGGATGGGGAATTCGATCGCCGGGACCAGATCCTCGAGGCGGCGAACGAATGCTT
>NZ_LZIZ01000118.1:0-63833 GCF_001666915.1 Mycobacterium sp. E3339
CCGGCTCGGGCGCGGAGGGCGCGCGGCCGGGCCGCAAGGCCGGCGCCCTCGTGGTGTTGGTCGACGGTCACCTGGCCGGGTCGGCGGCGGCCAGCACGACCGCCCGGTATTCCGGGCGCTCCGGGTCGATGCCCTCGCTGAAGGTGCGCAGCCGGTCGACGGTCGACGCGACGGCGAACTGGGCGCCGCCCAACGACTCGACGAAATAGCCGCGCTGGCACCGGCCGGCTTCCTCGAACGTGCTCAGCACCTTGTAGAGCGTGGCGAACCCGCCGGTGACCCCCTCGGCCGCCGCCGCGCCGCGGGTCAGCACGCCGTGCCGGCCCAACAGCAGCTCCGCCTGGTAGTGGGCGCGCATGGTGGAATCGGGCTCGGGCACCGGCAGGGCCGACCATCGGCCCGCCACCGTCGGGTCGGACGGGCGGGACTGCGCGTGCGCGACGCTGTACCGGCTCAGCCGCGGCGGCCGGTGCGACCGGTGCGCCGGGGCCGAGCGCTTGCGGCTCCCGGCGCCGCCGAGCACCGCGCGCACCGGCGCGAACGTGTCACCGGTGACCCAGCCGGCCCAGATCAGCTCCCACAGCGCGGCTTTGAGCTCGGCGTCGGGGATCCCGTCCTGGGCCAGCTGGCGGAAGAAGTACGCGCCGCCGCCGGCCAGGGTGTCCAGGATCGCGCGGTGGGCGCCGGTGAAGTCGATCTCGGCCGGCGCCGCCAGGGTCAACGGCGCGGACTCGCCGACGTGCAGCGCCAGCCAGCCGTCGCCGGCCGAGATCGACCCAGCGCCCGACCAGGTCACCTCCCCGGCGGCGAGCAGCTCGTCGAGCATTGCGGGGGCGTAGTCGCGGACCCGGGGACCCAGCACCAGCGGTTCGATCGCCGAGGCCGGCATCCGGACACCGGCCAGCTGGTCGATCACCGACATCAGCCCGTCCAGGCCCGAATGCCCGGTGGGCATCCGGTGCCAGGCCGGCAGGAACCGCCCGTACGCGGCGGTGCTCACCGGCTCGACCTGCGCGCGCAGCGCGGCCAGCGAGCGCCGGCGCAGCACCCGCAACACCTCGGCGTCGCACCACTGCTCGCCGCCGGCCCCCTCGGGGTGATCCGCGGCGACGAAGTCGCCGCGCACCAGCCGGCCGTCGGCGGCCAGCCGGCCCAGCACGTCGGCAGTGACCCGCAACCCCAGCCCGAAGCGGGCCGCGGCCTCGGCGGTGCTGAACGGGGTGTGGGTGCGCGCGTAGCGGCCCAGCAGCTCGCCCAGCGGGTCGGCGACCGCCCCGGTGAAGGCGGCCGGCACGCCCAGCGGCACCGGCACCCCGACCCCGTCGCGCAGCCGGCCGATGTCCTCGATGGCCACCCACCAGCCGCGGCCGGCGAACGACACGGGCAGGGCCCGCCGGGCCGTGAGCAGGCCTTCGAGCCAGCCGCCGACCTCGGCACCGCCGGCCCGGGCGGCGACCTCTTCCTCGGTCAACGGACCCAGCAGCCGCAACAGGTCCGCGACGCCCTCGGCGTCGCGCGCCGCCCGGTCCTCCGACAGGTGCTGCAGCTGGCGGCCGGTCGCGGCGATGACGTCCGCGTCGAGCAGCTCGCGCAGCTCGACGCGGCCGAGCAGCTCGGCCAGCAGCGTGCTGTCCAGCGACAGCGCGGCGGCCCGCCGCTCGGCCAGCGGGGTGTCGCCCTCGTACATGAACGCGCCGACGTAACCGAACAGCAGCGACGACGCGAAGGGCGACGGCCGCGCCGTCTCGGCTTCGAGCACCCGCACCTTGCGCTGCGCGATCCCGGCCATCAGCGAAGTCAGGGCGGGGACGTCGTACACGTCTTGCAGGCATTCGCGGATGGTCTCCAGCACGACCGGGAAGTCCGGGTACTTGCGGGCCACGTCCAGCAACTGGGCCGCCCGCTGGCGCTGGTGCCACAGCGGCGACCGCTTACCCGGGTGGCGGCGGGGCAGCAGCAGCGCCCGGGCCGCACACTCCCGGAACCGGGAGGCGAACAGCGCCGAGCCGCCCACCTCGGCGGTGACGATGGGATCGATCTCGTCGGCGTCGAAGACGAACAGTTCGGCGCCCGGCGGGGCCTCGCCGGTGTCGGACAGGACGTCCGGCAGCCGCACGACGATGCCGTCGTCGGAGGCGGTCGGCTTCTCGTCGAGCCCGTAGCGTTCCCGCAGCCGCCGCCCCACCGCCAGCGCCAGCGGCCCGTTCACCCGCAGCCCGTACGGGGAGTGCAGGATGACCCGCCAGTCGCCCAGTTCGTCGCGGAACCGCTCGACCAGCAGGGTGGTGTCGGTGGGGACCACCCCGGCGGCGGTGCGCTGCTCGTCCAGCAGCGCCCACATGTTGTCGGTCGCGTAGGCGTCGAAGCCCAGGCCCGCGCAGCGGGCGTCGAAGGCGTCTCGGTTGAGCCCGGCCAGCTCCCCGGTGAACGCGCCCAGCGCGGCGCCCAGCTCCGCCGGCCGGCCGGCGTCGTCGCCGCGCCAGAACGGCAGCCGGGCCGGCTGGCCGGGCGCGGGGATCACCAACACCCGGTCGTGGGTGATCTCGGTGATCCGCCAGCTGGTGGCGCCCAGCGAGATCACGTCGCCGGGCCGCGACTCGTAGACCATCTCCTCGTCCAGTTCGCCCACGCGCGACGGCTTCTCCGCCTCGGTGGCGAGGTAGACCGTGAACATGCCGCGGTCGGGGATGGCGCCGCCGGAGGTGACGGCCAGCCGCTGCGCGCCGGGCCGCGCGGTCAGCGTGCCGGTGTCGCGGTCGTAGACCAGGCGGGGACGCAGCTCGGCGAACTCGGTGGACGGATACTTGCCCGCCAGCAGGTCCAGGGTGGCCTCGTACACGCTGCGCGGCAGCGTCGCGAAGGGCGCGCTGCGGCGGACGGTGTCGAACCACCGGTCGGCGTCCAGGGGCTCCAGCGCGGCGGCCGCCACCGTCTGCTGCGCCAGGATGTCCAGCGGGTTGGCGGGCACCCGCATGGTTTCGATCTCGCCGGCGAGCATCCGTTGCACGGTCACCGCGCAGCCGATCAGGTCGGTGCGGTGCTTGGGGAACAGCACCCCCTGGGACACCTCCCCGACCTGATGGCCGGCCCGCCCGATGCGTTGCAGGCCGCTGGCCACCGAGGGCGGCGCCTCCACCTGGATCACCAGGTCGACGGCGCCCATGTCGATGCCCAGCTCCAGGCTCGACGTCGCCACCACCGCCTTTAGCAGCCCCCGCTTGAGGTCCTCTTCGACCAGCGCCCGCTGCTCCTTGCTGACCGAGCCGTGGTGGGCGCGCGCCAGTATCGGCTCGGCGCCGTAGGTCTGGCCGCTGCCCATGATGTGCGCGGGCGCCCCGCCCGCCACCTTCGGGTTGGTCTCGCCGGACAGATCCACGCCGCACCGTTCGGCGTGTATCTCGTTGAGCCGCGCGGTGAGCCGCTCGGCCAGCCGCCGCGAGTTGGCGAACACGATGGTCGAGTTGTGCGCCTCGATCAGGTCGACCAGGCGCGCCTCGACGTCGGGCCAGATGCTGTTGTTGGCCAGGTTGGCCATGTCGGGCACCGGCACCTGCACCGTCAGCTCGACGGTCTTGGCCGCGCGGGGCGCCACGATGGTGGTCGGGCTTGCTCCCGACAGAAACCGGGCGAGCTCCTCGGGCGGCCGCACCGTCGCCGACAACCCGATGCGCTGCGCGGGCGGCGCGTCCCGCAGCTCTTGGGACAGATCCTGCAGCCGCTCCAGCGACAGGGCCAGGTGCGCACCGCGCTTGCCGGCGGCGATGGCGTGGATCTCGTCGACGATCACCGTCTGCACGCCGGCCAGGGTTTCGCGCGCGGCCGAGGTGAGCATCAGGAACAGCGACTCCGGCGTGGTGATCAGCACGTCGGGGGGCCGCGCGATGAGCTGGCGGCGTTCGGCGGGCGGGGTGTCGCCGGAGCGGACGCCCACGCTGATGTCGGGCGGCGGGAGGCCGTGGCGTTCGGCGATGCGGGTGAGGCCCGCCAGCGGGGTGCGCAGGTTGCGTTCGACGTCGACCGCCAGCGCCTTGAGCGGGGACACGTACAGCACGCGGGTGCCGGGCGGCTTCTCGGCCGGGCCGACGGGATCGGAGGCGAGCTTGTCCAGCGCCCACAGGAACGCGGCGAGCGTCTTGCCGGATCCGGTCGGCGCGATCACCAGCGTGTTGTCGCCGTCGGCGATGGCGTCCCATGCTTCGGCCTGCGCGGTGGTGGGCCCGGCGAACGTGCTGGTGAACCATTCGCGCGTGGTCGCGCTAAAACGGCTCAACGGCTCACGGGTGGTCACCCAACCATGGTGCCAAGGCGCACCGACAAAAGGTCAGCGCGGCTGGATCCGGGCCGTCGCCATCGCGTGCGACAGTTCCTCGGGTATCTCCGGCACCCGGGCGATGGCGTCGAACAGCGAGTGCGCGCACGCGTCGGCGAGTCGTTCGGCGTTGATCGTCGGATCGATGATGCGCTGGCGGCACAGTTCGAAGGTGAACGCCAGCCAGCCGTGACAGATCACCCGCAGGTCGCGCTCCACGTCGGCCTCCAGCTTGGCCCCCGAGATGTTGGCCACCAGGTCGTGGATGCGGCTCATGATGTGCTCGAGCTGGCGGTTCTTGGCTTCGTCGTCGACGCCCAGCAGAACCGGGTCCGACCGGCCCAGCCCGACGTACGCCGCCCAGGCGGCCTCGGGGTTCTGCTCGTGGTAGGCCATGTAGGCCATGACGCCGGTCCGCACCTCTTCGTACATCGTCAGGCCGGTGGCGTCGTCCATATTGGTGGTCTCGTACAGCCGATCGGCCTCGTCCTTGACCACCGCGGCGAAGAAGGCCCGCTTGTCGGGGAAGTAGTGATACATCAGCGCCCGCGACACTCCGGCGCGCTCGGCGATCTCGTCGATCCGCACCTCGTCGTAGGGTCGCTTTCCGAAGACTTCCGCCCCCAACGCGAGCAGCTCAGCGCGTCGATCCTCGGGGGACAAGCGCCTTCGGGCTGTCGGCATGTCAGAGATAGTACTCATCGGTGCTGAGACACCAACCACATTGTGTCTTTCCGGCCTCCGAGCCCCGGGCCAGCCATGATTCGTCGGAGTAATTGACGGTGACGTCGACGCGCCGGGCCGGTTTTGCCGGGTTTGCCGACGGGTATTTGAACCCATGCGCTTTCCGTTTGGTGCCAGCGCGGTTGCCCGGCCGGTCGCCGGACAATTCGTCATTGCGCGGTAACTATTGCGACGTAGCAAACGATGAACAATGCGTTGGCCACATGGGGGATATGAGGGGCACGAATGCACAAGGCGGATGAGCGGTCCGGTGGTGACCGCTTGGGACAGGAAGACGGCGAGGTGCGCGCCGCCATCCGGTTCGCTGTCGTGGCCGCCGCTGCGGCGGTGGTCTTTCTGGTCATGGCCGCGCTGTGGGTGAGCACCTGCCCGAGCAATGGCGTCGACACCGTCGCCTGCGGCGCGCCGCAGCGGACGCTGCTGGCGGTGGGGGGACCGTTGATCCTGCTGGCGTCCGGGCTGTGGGCGTTCCTGCGCACCTATCGCGTGTGGAAGGCGCAGGGCACCTGGTGGGGTTGGCACGGCGCGGGCTGGTTCCTGTTCACCCTGATGGTCTTGATGGTGGCGCTGGGCGTGGCCCCGATCGCGGGCTCGGCGCTGCCCCTCTGACTGGGTCTCGCCAAAAGCCTCCCGGGCGATCTACCGTTGATGGTGCAACCCGTATTGAGCTGCGCAAGAGATCTCCACTAGGAGCAGCCATGGGAGACACCTTTCATGACCCCGTCGACCATCTGAGGACTACGCGGCCGCTCGCCGGGGAGTCGTTGATCGACGTGTTGCACTGGCCCGGTTATTTGCTGGTGGTGGCCGGCGTGATCGGGGGGTGCGGAAGCCTGGCGGCCTTCGGCACCGGACACCACCACGAGGGCATGACCGCGGGCGTGCTCGCGATCGTCGCCGCCGTCCTCGGGCTGGCGTGGGTGGCGGTGGAGCACCGGCGGATTCGCCGGATCGCCGATCGCTGGTACGCCGAACACCCCGAGGTCTACCGGCAGCGGCCCGCCAGTTAGGGGCCCGTCCGGCGCGGCCGACCCCGCGGCGAGGCCATTTTTGCCAGCAAGCAAACCCGTGGGTTACCGGCCCCGTCGAGCGGGTATCAGGTGTGCACCATGATGAGTGCCGGAACGGTTGCGTCAGCGTGGTCGCCCCATCATGTGGGCCAGGATCACGAAGACACCGACATAGATGAATACAGCGAGAACGACCAGTATCAGCAGCGCGATCCCGGCGATCACCGCCACGCGCTTGAGCCGCCGCGCCCGAACCGGATCGGCGGTTCAGGCGCGCTTGTGCCGGGTCGAATACCCGGCGGCAGCCATGACTAATCGGCTCGAACGGCCGGTACACGGCGGGCTGAGGGGTGGTAGTAGTGTCAGTCAACCATTGCCGGGAGACCAGATGAACGACGCGGGATTGCGCACTAACAAACGTCAGCGTGGCCATCGCGCCGTCGAGCTGCACGTCGCGGCACGCCTGGAGAACCTCGCGATGCTCCGGACGCTGGTCGGCGCGATCGGCACCTTCGAGGACCTGGACTTCGACGCCGTGGCCGACCTGCGCCTGGCGGTGGACGAGGTGTGCACCCGGTTGATCCGCTGTGCCACCCCCGACGCGACTCTGGTGGTCGTGGTCGACCCGCAGGACGACCAACTGGTGGTGGAGGCGTCCGCGGCGTGCGACACCCACGACGTGGTGGCGCCCGGCAGCTTCAGCTGGCACGTCCTGACGTCGCTGGCCGACGACGTCCAGACCTTCCACGATGGTCGCGAACCCAACCAAACCGGCAGCGTCTTCGGTATCACGCTAACGGCGCGACGGGCGGCCTCCAGCAGGTGACCCCACCAGCTGCCGGCGGTTCCGTCTCGCGCCCGAACGAGTACGCCGATGTCCCGGACATGTTCCGCGAGTTGGCCGATGTCGCTCCGGACTCGATGGAATTCCAGCGTCAACGGGACAAGATCGTCGAGCGCTGCCTGCCGCTCGCCGATCACATCGCCCGCCGGTTCGAGGGACGCGGCGAACCGCGCGACGACCTCGTGCAGGTTGCGCGCGTCGGTCTGGTCAACGCGGTGGTCCGCTTCGACGTGGAGACCGGTTCCGACTTCGTGTCGTTCGCGGTGCCCACGATCATGGGCGAGGTCCGCCGGCACTTCCGGGACAACAGTTGGTCGGTCAAGGTGCCGCGGCGCCTGAAGGAACTGCACCTGCGCCTGGGCACCGCCACCGCCGATCTGTCGCAACGGCTGGGCCGGGCGCCCACCGCGACCGAACTCGCCGCCGAGCTGGGCATGGACCGCGAGGAGGTGGTCGAGGGCCTGGTGGCGGGCAGCTCCTATAACACCCTGTCCATCGACAGCGGGGGCGGCAGCGACGAGGACGAGGCCCGCGCCATCGCCGACACGCTGGGCGACGTCGACACCGGGCTGGACCGGATCGAGGATCAGGAGTCGCTGCGGCCACTGCTCGAGGCGCTGCCCGAGCGGGAACGAACGGTGTTGGTGCTCAGGTTCTTCGAGTCGATGACGCAGACACAGATCGCCGAACGGGTCGGCATCTCGCAGATGCACGTCTCCCGCCTGCTGGCGAAGTCGCTAACGCGGCTGCGTGACCAACTGCAGTAGGGAGCGCGGCTCTTCCTCGCCGTCGTGCAGCTCTCCCAACAGCGGCTCGAGCGCGGGCGTCGTCACCGGCAGGGTGCCGTCGGGGTCGCAGATCCGCAGCAGGCGCGCCACCGCCGGGCTGGGCGCCATCGCCCAGGACGCCTGGGCGCCCGAGCACACCACGTTGATCCGGTGCAGGGACGAAAACCCGGCCGTGCCAATGAATTTCAGGCCGCGCAGGTCCAGGATCACGCGCCGGGTGCGACCGATGCCGTGCCGCACGTAGGCCACCAGCTGGTCGGCGTTGGCGGCGTCGAGCTCACCGTCCACCGTGATCAGGGTCCCCGTGGGTTCCCAGCGCGCGGTGAAATGCGCCGGGCGGCTGTGTTGCCAAGATTGGGCCACAGACATTACTGACTCCATCCGAAAGCAGGATGCGCGAAGACGTCAGGAGTGCTTTTGAGGACAGGGAATTCACCTGCCCCGCGCGCCTTGACGTGATCCGGACGGCTGTGAACTCAACCTGCCCCGAACGGTACCCGCGCAGGGCGAGCCCGACAACTGTTTCCGGGGATTATTGTTCCGCTGGTTACTTGATCTCGGCGAGCACCGTGCCCTGGGTGATGGCCGCACCGGCCTCCACCGCGAGTCCGGTGATGACGCCGTCCTTGTGCGCGGTCACCGGGTTCTCCATCTTCATCGCCTCGAGGACGACGACCAGGTCGCCCGCGGCGACCTCCTGTCCCTCCTCGACCGCGACCTTGACCACGGTGCCCTGCATGGGGGCGGTCACCGCGTCACCGGAGGCCGCCGCACCCGAGTGCGCCCCGCGCTTGCGCGGCTTGGGCTTCTTGCGGATGACACCGGCCTCGCCCGCGCTGCCGTTGGACAGGGCCAGATCGCCGGGCAGCGACACCTCGAGGCGACGGCCGCCGACCTCCACCACCACCGTCTGGCGGGGCCGGGCGTCCTCCTCGTCGAGGGGCTCGCCACCGGTGAAGGGCTCGATGGTGTTGTTCCACTCGGTCTCGATCCAGCGGGTGTGCACCGAGAAGCCGTTCTCGTCGCCGATGAACGCGGGGTCGGACACCACGGCGCGGTGGAACGGGATGACGGTGGCCAGGCCCTCGACGTGGAACTCGTCGAGGGCACGGCGCGAGCGGGCCAGCGCCTCCTCGCGGGTGGCGCCGTACACGATCAGCTTGGCCAGCATCGAGTCGAACTGGCCGCCGATCACCGAACCGGCCTCGACACCGGAATCCAGCCGGACCCCCGGCCCGCTGGGCGTCTCGTACTTGGTCACCGGGCCGGGCGCCGGCAGGAAGCCGCGGCCGGCGTCCTCGCCGTTGATCCGGAACTCGATGGCGTGGCCGCGCGGCGTGGGATCCTCGGTGAGGTCCAGCTTTTCGCCGTTGGCGATCTTGAACTGCTGCAACACCAGGTCGATGCCGGCGGTCTCCTCGGTGACCGGGTGCTCGACCTGCAGGCGGGTGTTGACCTCCAGGAACGAGATCAGGCCGTCCTGGCCGACCAGGTACTCCACCGTCCCGGCGCCGTAGTAGTGCGCCTCCTTGCAGATGCGCTTGGCCGACTCGTGGATCTCTTTGCGCTGGGCGTCGGTCAGGAACGGCGCGGGCGCCTCCTCCACCAGCTTCTGGAACCGGCGCTGCAGGGAGCAGTCGCGGGTGCCGGCCACGATGACGTTGCCGTGCTGGTCGGCGATCACCTGCGCCTCGACGTGGCGCGGCTTGTCCAGGTAGCGCTCGACGAAGCACTCGCCGCGGCCGAAGGCGGCGACGGCCTCGCGGACCGCCGACTCGTACAGGTGGGGAATCTCCTCGATGGTGCGGGCCACCTTCATGCCGCGGCCGCCGCCGCCGAACGCCGCCTTGATGGCGATCGGGACGCCGTACTCCTCGGCGAAGGCGACCACCTCGTCGGCGTCCTTGACGGGGTCGGGGGTGCCGGGCACCAGGGGCGCCTGGGCGCGCGCGGCGATGTGGCGGGCGGTCACCTTGTCGCCGAGGTCGCGGATGGACTGCGGGCTGGGGCCGATCCAGATCAGGCCGGCGTCGATGACCGCCTGCGCGAAATCGGCGTTCTCCGAGAGGAACCCGTAGCCGGGGTGCACCGCGTTGGCTCCCGACTTGGCCGCCGCGTCGAGCAGCTTGCCGAAGTCCAGGTACGACTCCGCGGAGGTCTGGCCACCCAGGGCGAACGCCTCGTCGGCCAGCCGCACGTGCGGCGCGTCGGCGTCGGGTTCGGCGTACACCGCCACGCTGGCCAGACCCGCATCGCGGGCCGCGCGGATCACCCGGACAGCGATCTCGCCGCGGTTGGCGACAAGCACTTTGGAGATCCTCGAGCTGGCGTGACTAGCCACTGCGCCTCCTGTTTGGCATATCTCAAGCGGACGTGTTTCCGCCGTGGGCTTCTTTAAGAGAGTTTCTTACACTGACTGGGAAGTCTAAGCGCCGCGCCGTCAGGCCGATGAGGCGGTGCCGGAATTCTGGCCCGATTCGCGCAGCCGCCGCTTGATGCGCGCGAGCATCGCCGACATCCCGCGCAACCGCAGCGGGCTGATCAGCGCGGCCAACCCCAGGTCGGTGTAGAAATCCTCGGGCACCGCCAGGATGTCGGCCGCGGGTTGCTCGTCGAGACCGGCCGCCAGGATCGAGGCGAACCCCCGGGTGGTCGGCGCCTCGGCGGGCGCGCTGAAGTGCAGCCGCACCCGGTCCGGGTCGCTGGCGTCGACGTGCAGGAACAGCGGCGTCTGGCACTCGGGCACGGGCTCCATGGCCCGCTCCTCCAATTCGGGTGGCAGGGGCGGGAGTTCGTTGGCGAATTCCAGCAGCAGCGCCAGCTTGTCCTGGCCTTGCACTTCGGCGAAGTCGGACACGACCTCGGCCAGCGGGGCGGGCAGGCTCATCGGACCGGAACTGTCCCCGGCTCTTCACCCCCGACGATCGGCGTGCGCACGGTGTTGCCCCACTCGGTCCACGATCCGTCGTAATTGCGCACCCCTGGCTTGCCCAGCAGGTAGGTGAGCACGAACCAGGTGTGGCTGGACCGCTCGCCGATGCGGCAGTAGACGACCGTCTTGTCGTCGGGGTCGATGAAGTCGTAGAGCTCCTCGAGCTCCGCGCGGCTGCGGAAGCGACCGCTCTCGTCGACCGCCTTAGCCCACGGGATGGACCGGGCGGTGGGGATGTGGCCGCCGCGCAGCACGCCTTCCTCGGGGTACTCGGGCATGTGGGTGCGCTTGCCGGTGTACTCGTCCGGTGAACGCACGTCGATCAGCGGCTGGCTGCCCAGGATGGCGAGCACGTCGTCCTTGAACGCCCGGATGGGCTCGTCGTTGCGCGCGACGACGGGGTAGCCGGTGGAGGTCTTGGTCGGCACGTCCAGGGTGGTCTCCCGGCGCTCGGCCAGCCACAGGTCGCGCCCGCCGTTGAGCAGGCGCACGTCCGGGTGGCCGAACAGCGTGAAGACCCACAGCGCGTAGGCGGCCCACCAGTTGCTCTTGTCGCCGTAGATCACCACGGTGTCGTCGCGCGAGATGCCCTTGCGGTCCATCAATTCGGCGAACTGCTCGCCGTTGATGTAGTCGCGGACCCTCGGGTCGTTGAGGTCGGTGTGCCAGTCGATCTTGACCGCGCCGGGGATGTGGCCGACGTCGTAGAGCAGGACGTCCTCGTCGGATTCGACGATCACCAGGCCGGGGGTGCCCAGGTTGGCGGAGACCCAGTCGGCGGTGACCAGCCGTTCGGGGTGGGCGTAGTCGGACAGCGTCGGGCTTGGATCGGGAGGTAAGGCCACGCTCTCGAGCCTACCGCCAGCGCAGAAAGCGGGTTTGGGGCCGTCGGCATCGATTAAACTGGCCATTACTGCGTCAAACGCGAGGGGCCAAATCAAATGGAGATACTTGTCACGGGGGGCGCGGGCTTTCAGGGCAGTCATCTATCCGAGTCGCTACTGGCGGACGGGCATTGGGTGACGGTCCTGAATACGTCGTCGAAGAGTGCGACCCGAAACACCAGTGACTTTCGTTCGCACGAGCGAGCGGCATTTATCTCGGGGTCGGTGACCGACGGGGAAACCGTGCATCGCGCGGTGCGCGGTCACCACGTCGTTTTTCATCTGGCCGCCAATATCAATGTGGATCAGTCTCTCGGTGAACCGGAGAGCTTTCTCGAAACCAATGTCATGGGCACCTACCGCGTGCTGGAGGCCGTCCGGCGCTACAAGAATCGGCTGATTTACGTGTCGACCTGCGAAGTGTACGGCGACGGACACAATCTGCAGGAGGGCGAGCTTCTTGACGAGAGGGCGGAGCTGAAACCGAACAGCCCCTACGGCGCCTCGAAGGCGGCGGCCGACCGGTTGTGCTATTCCTACTACCGCTCCTACGGTCTCGACGTCACAATTGTCCGCCCGTTCAACATCTTTGGGGTGCGCCAGAAAACCGGGCGATTCGGTGCGCTGATTCCACGACTCGTCCGGCAGGCCATCAACGGGGAAGACCTCACGATCTTCGGCGACGGTTCGTCAACGCGCGACTATCTGTACGTCAGCGACATCGTCCGCGCATACAACCTCGTGCTGCACAATCCCGCGCTTCGCGGACAGGCGATCAATTTCGCGAGCGGCACAAACACCCGGGTGAAGGACATCGTCGAATACATCGCCGGAAAGTTCGGCGCCAGGATCGCACACCGCGAAGCGCGCGCCGGCGAAGTCGCTCGCTTCCCGGCCAACATCGAACTCGCGAAGAGCATCGGATTTCGGCCCCAAGTCGGTATCTGGGAAGGCATCGACCGGTATATCCAATGGGCGAAGGATCAGCCCCAGTACGCCTACGAACACGACGGGTTCGGAGGCGTCTTGTCGCCACGGTGATTGCGCGATCTCCGCTTTCCGAAAAAGGCGCATCCGGACACAGTTCACCGCAGTTAGGCTTACTGAATGCGGATGGTGTCATGGCTCGTTCGAGGAGCACGGAATTGAAGTGAACGGTCCGGCTGAGGTGTCGACACCCGGCGGCGAGTTCTTGACGCCGCTGCTCAGGGAGGTCGACGCGTGGAGTGCGCATGACGCGCTGGCGCAGTTGGTTGAGATGTTCGGCGGAGTTTTCCCGCGGCACGACAATCTGGCAGCCCGGTTGGCCGCCCTGGACGAGTTCAGCGCGGTATGGGACTACCGGAGCCGGACGAGGGCACGCACCGGCGAGCGGGTGCACTGCCAAGACGCCGGCGGCGGGGCACGATGGATGATCCCCCCGCTTGACCTCGAAGATGGGCAACTGGACACCATCACGACGCTGGCGCGACGGCTGGGCCTGACGGACGAAACATGGCCCACGCAAACAACGTTCGACTACATGCTGGTGATCGGCACCGCACGTTACTCGAACCTGCTCCGGGCCCGGTTGGCGCGGGACCTGGCTGAGAAGCATCGCGTCGGTCATATCGTGCTGGCCGCCGCTTCTCGACGGCTGTTGCCGTCCGAAGACGACGCGGTCGCATCCTGTGCGCCGGGCGCGCGTACCGAGTTCGATCTGCTGGCGGCCGCCGCGGCGGACGCGTTCGGGATGGACACCCGCGAGGTGGTACGGCGGGCGCGGCTGCGGGCCGGCGACCCGCATCGGGGCCAGATGGTCTGGCGCTTCGGCGAAGACAGCAATGACCTCGGGCTGCCCGTGACGCTGATCGAGGCACCGTCGCCGGACCCGGACAACCGCCGCGCGACCTCCGCGGACACCTTCACCTTCACCGCGCGGACACTCGACATGCAGCGATCGAATTGTCTACTGGTGACCGGCCAGCCGTTCGTGCCTTATCAGAACTTCGACGCGCTGCGAACTTTGACCGTGCCGTTCGGAATCCGGATCGAGACGGTGGGTTTCGGCATCGACCGCTACCAAGGACTGCACGAGATGGACCTGCAGCATCCCGCCAAACTGCTGCAGGAGGTCCGCTCGACGATCCGGGCCGCCCGCGCTCTGCTGGAACGGGTCACGGCCTGCCGACCGACAGCACTCGCGCCGCGTTGAGGTCGCCCAAGGTCACTCGTCGGCGGTGATGGTGCACGGTGTGGCGGGCGGGTAGCTGCCCGATACCGCGCGCAGCCGCCCCGGCGGCGGCCAGGGCCGCAGCCCCATGTTGCCCAGGTAGCGCAGCGGGTTGACATGTTGGCGGCCCACCCGCGTCTCGAAATGCAGGTAGCCGTCGGTTGATTGGTCTTCGGCGCCGAGGCTGCCGATGCGGGTTCCCGCGCTTATCCGATCACCGACCGCGATACGCCGGTCATCACCGGGACGAAACACGTAGCGGATTTCGATGTCCCCGTTGGAAATGACCACCGACTGAAGTTGATCGACATCGCTTGCGCGGCAGACAGTTCCGGATGTGACGGCGTAGACCGGGCTGCCCGGGTCGGCGGCGAAGTCGACACCGGGATGGAAACCGTCCGCGCGGGGCCCGTACCCGCGGCCGATCGCGCGTGGCTCCGCGTCGATCGGCAGCCGCGCACCCGGCTCCGTCGGGTCGAAGTCGCCGCGCACCCGCCGCTGGTAGTCCGCTTTGAGGAGGTCGACCTCGTCGAGTGCGTAGCCGAACAGCAGGGAGCGGTCATAGGCCACACCGAAGTTGTGCCGGAAATCCGGATCGAGCCGTATGTAGTGCCTGACCCGCGAAATCCGTTCCTCCAGCGTCGACCACCCGTTGTGCGTCAAGCGAATACCGTCCAGCTGCCCTATCTGGCCGTGCTCGGTGATGTTGGCCGGCCAGTGCGAATTGTGCATCAACTTGGGTCCCGCATACAGGCCCGGATACCAGCGCCAAAACGGCCCGCGCATCGCCTCGGCGGTGCCCATCACCGGCACCATGTCCGGGTATTGCGGATCGTCCCAGCGGGAAGCCATCGGACACATCAGCGCCGCGACGTCGTCGGGCGTGTGCGCGAGCACCGCACGGATGTCGACGTCAATGTGGAAAATCCAGTCGGCGTCGACCATCACCACCCAGTCCGGGCGACAGAAATCGGCCATCCGGTACAGCAGGTCCAGCCCGGTGGACTCGGGGATCAGCCACGGTGTGGACGGTAGATCTGCCCGTGCCCGAACAACGTTGGTGACCGCGGGATGGTTCGCGAGAATCGCGGCGGTGTCGTCGGTGCTGCGGTCGTCGATCGCGTAGATGTCGTCGCAGAAGGTGGCCAGCGAGTCCAGCGTTTCGGCCAAGGTCTTCCCGGCATTCTGGGCACGCGTGACCGCCAGAATCCGCAATGTGTTCCCCTTTATGCAGCGAGAACCGAAGTGTAGTAGCTGGGCTTGTCGGAGGGCGAGTTCTCATCGCCGGGCGTCCCGAGCAGGTTGTGATCGGCCAGCAGCTGCGCGGCCGTGATTCCCGTCGACCGCCACCCGCGGTTGTCGAGATAGCCGGAGACCTCGTTGCGCGCCCCGGGATAGTTCAGCGAGCAGATGTCCAGATCGAATCCATGCTCGCGCCAGGTGCGAGTCGCGCCGCGGATCATCTCTTGGACCCGCCCGGAGTCCAGCTCCGCCGACCCCACGAACGCCTCGATGGCCATCCGGCTTCCCGGCGCGCTGAGACCGGTGACGTTGTCCAGCAGGCGATCCTGAGCTTCCGGGGGGAGGTAACCGAACAATCCTTCGGCGATCCAGGCGGTCGGTAACGCCGGGTCGAATCCGCGACGCAGCAGCGCGGCCGGCCAATCGTCGCGCAGGTCGGCCGGCACCATCCGCAGCTGCGCCGTGGGCTCCGCGCCCAGCCGTGCCAGCGTTTCGGCCTTGAACCGCAGCACGTCCGGCTGATCGATCTCGAACACCACCGTGCCCGACGGCCACGGCAGTCGGTAGCCCCGCGCGTCGAGCCCAGACGCCAGGATCACCACCTGCCGAATTCCGGTGGCCGTCGCGTCGGTAAGGAAGTGATCGAAATAGCGCGTGCGGGCCACCAAATCGGTCGTCATTCGCTGCAGACCCCAGGCCGCTTCGGGCTCGTCCACGTCGGACGCGCGGAGCTCCCCGGTGGCCCACTTGGTAAGGAACTCGACACCCACCGCCCGGACCAACGGCTCGGCGAACGGGTCCTCGATCAACCGCTCGGGCGAATTGGTGGCCCGGGCGCGGCCCGCGGCGACCAGCGTCGCGGTCGCGCCGACATGGCTGGCCAGATCCCAGCTGTCGCCGTCTTTGCGCATCACAGTTCCGCCTTTCTGGCGTGGGATCTCCCCGGCTGAGGGACTGCCGAGTTTGGACACTTCGAATTTAGGAAGATTCGGCCTCGCGGAACTCCGCCGATCGGCCCGCAATGGTGATGAACGCTTCGTCCCCTGATCGGGGGACGCGGGGTTTGGTTACCGTGGCTGGCCGGTCAGGCTGCCGCTGATGAAGACGGTGTCGTCGTCGTTGGCAGCGGGCTCGTCGAGGCCGCTGCGCCGGAACAGTTCTGCCAGCGGTACGCCTTCGAGCTGCCAACCCCTGGCGCCGAGGTAGTCCAGGACGTGGTTGCGCGGGCCGGTGTAGACCAACGAAGCCAGGTCGACGTCGACGCCGTGGTCGCGGAATGGGTTGGAAATGGTCCGCGCTCGATCAGCGCCGAAATCGACGATGCTGGATACAAATTCGGTGGCGACCATGCTCCCGGGCGCGCTGAGTGCGGTGATGTCGTCGAACAGCCGGTCCTGGTCGTCCGGCTTCAGGTAGATCAGCAGCCCCTCGGCCAGCCACGCCGTCGGTGCCGCCGAGTCGAAGCCGGCGACTTGCAATGCCGTTGGCCAATCGGCGCGTAAGTCGATCGGCACGGCGCGCCGAGTAGCGGAAGGCTCGGCGCCCAGGTCCGCCAGGGTCGTCGTCTTGAACTCCATCACCGAAGGCTGGTCGATCTCGTACACCACCGTTCCGGTCGGCCATGGCAGCCGGTAGGCCCTGGCGTCCAACCCGGCCGCGAGGATCGCCACCTGCCGAACACCCCGAGCCGTGGCGTCGAGGAAGTAGTCGTCAAAGTACTTCGTGCGCACCGCGTTTCCGTCGACCATCGCCTGCGCCACGGCCGGTGAGACGTCCGCGATCGCCGACATGTCGAGTTCGCCGTCCATCAGCTTGGTGAACAGATCCAGGCCCACCGCGCGGACCAGAGGTTCGGCGAACGGGTCGTCGATCAAAGCACGCGGGTCCCTGGTGGCCATCGCGCGCCCGGCCGCGACAATGGTCGCGGTGACGCCCACGCTGGACGCCAGATCCCAGTTGTCGTCGTCCGTGCGCGACATCAGCCCACCTTAGCCCCGCTGGATTCGTCGGCGCCGCGCTATTGCCGTCGGAACAGGCGCCCGTGTTGGCTGCAGAACCAGGCGATGTTGCCGTCCGGTCCGCGGGCGAAGTTGGATCGACTGGCGGTGGGCTGGTTGTCGGGGCCGAGGTCGAGCCCATAGTCGGGCCGGTAGAAGGCCAGGCCCAGTTTGACGCTATACGGCTCGGCACCGACGATGTCCATGGTGCCGGCGAGCCGGCCGTCCCTGGCCCGGAAGTCGATGACCGTCTGCTCGATGGTGCCGTCTTGGGAGACTTGCTCGGCGATGTAGCGGCCCTCGTAGGGCTCCAGGTCGGCGGCGTCCATGTGCAGCGGGATGGCGGGCAGGTTGGTGAGCCCGGCGAACCTGCGCAGCGCCCAGTCGCAGGCGAAGAGTTCGTTGATCAGATGGAATCCGCCATCGGAATTGGTCAGCACGGTCATGGCGAAGTTGCGATCGGGCACCATGACGAAACCGGAGCGTTGCCCCTTCCAGGTGCCCCCGTGCTCGACGACGGTGACATCCTGTGCGGAGGGCCGCAGCATCCAGGTCACGCCCATCCCGGTCAGCTCGACAAAAAGCGTTCCGCCCGCGCCCGGGTTCGAGCGCATCGCCTCCAGCGACCGTCGGCTCAGGATCTGCTCGCCGTTGGGCGCCGTGCCGTCGCCGAGGTGGAACCGTGCGTAGCGCAGTTGATCTCGCGCTGTGGACATCAAGCCACCGGTGGGGTTGCAGCTGCGTGGGAATGCCCAAAAGCCGGTATCGACCACCGGTTTGCCGTCGACCACCTTGTGGGGTGCCGCCACGTTCAGGCCGATGATCTCATCGGAAAAGTAGCGGGTGTGGGGCAGCTGCAGCGGGTCGAGCACCAGTGCCTGCGCCGCGGACTCGTAGGTTGTCCCGGTGACGAGCTCGATGATGCGGCCCGCGACCACGAGAGCCGAATTGTTGTAGGCGAACGCGGTTCCCGGTGGGGTCAGCTGCGGTAAACGTGTCATCGCGTTGACGTAGCGCGCCACCGCATCATCGCCGCGCCCGAAGTCCTGGCCGTTGCGGCCGTCCCAGCCCCCGGTGTGGTTGAGCAGTTGGCGCACGGTCACCGCGGCGCTGGCCGACTCGTCGGCCACCGCGAAGTCCGGGAGGTAGCGGCGCACGGGTGAATCCAGGTCCACCTGGCCCTGCTCGACCAGCCGCATCAACGCGGTGCCCGTGAAAGTCTTTGTGGTGGAACCGATTCGGAAAATCGTGTCGCCGTCGACGGGCAGCGGGTGGTCGACATTGGTGACCCCGTAGCCCCTGACGTATTCCTGGCCGCCGGCCCAGACGGCAACCGCGACGCCCGGAATCGCATGGGCCGTCATGCCCGCGTTGATCTTGGCATCGAGCTCGTCGAACGCTGCGCCGAGATCTGCGTGGTCCCTGGATTCTGTCGAGGTCATCGGCGGATTCGAACTAGCGCGGAAAGCTTGTCTTGGGCTTCGGCGGTATCGTCCGCATGGCGATCAATATAGTCCAACTCGGCGCGCTGGGCCCTGGATTAGGTTGGCCCGCTTGGGGCCCCATTGCCCGACCAGCCGGCGTGGGCCCGAGCGGCTAGCCCAGCGGATTGGCCGCCCACAGCGCGGCCACCGACAGCCCGACCCGCGCCAGCAGCGTGCGCAGCAGCGGCAGGCTCACGCCGATCACGTTGGACGGGTCACCGTCGATGCCGTCGACGAACCAGCCGCCCAGCCCGTCCAGGGTGAACCCGCCGGCCACGTGCAGCGGCTCACCGGCGGCGACGTACGCCCGCAGGTCCGCGTCCGTGGGCGTGCCGAAATGCACTGTGGTGCAAGCGGATTGCGCTTCACGGTGGGTGATCGCGGCACCGCTGAGCCGCAGCAGGCAGTGCCCGGTGTGCAGCCGGCCGGACCGGCCACCCATGCGGCGCCACTGGGCCGCCGCGGCGTCGGGGGACCCGGGCTTGCCGCACAGCTCGCCGTCGAGGTAAAGCATCGAATCACAGCCCAGGACAACGCAATCCGCGGCTTCCGCGGCGTCCAGCTCGCCCGCCACGCGCTCGGCTTTGGCCGTCGCCAGCGCGCACACCACCTCGGCCGGCGCGGCGTCGGGCCCCAGCCCGGCGACGATGGCGTCCTCGTCCACGCCGGAAACCACGACCAGCGGATCGACGCCGGCCTGGCGCAGCACCTTCAGGCGACCCGACGACGCCGAGCCCAGGACCAGGCGGGTCAATGCCTCATGTGCGTCATCTGCTGCATGGTGAGCCGCTGGTAGTTGGACATCGGGAAACGCAGCCGGTCCACCGGCAGCCCCCAGCGGGTGGGCTCGGGCTCGCGGGGTTCGGGCACGCCCCCGCCGACGACGCCGAGCGCGGCGACCAGGGCGGCCAGCTCCTCGTCGGTGGGGTGACCCTTGAGCACGTGGATGTGCGGCTCGTGCGCGGTTTCTGTTGTCTGGGAATCGTTTCCGTTGCTCACAGTGGGATGTTCCCGTGCTTCTTCGGCGGCAGGTGGCTGATCTTGCGTTCCAGCAGGCGCAGCGCCGTGCCGATGTAGCCGCGGGTGTGCGACGGCGGGATCACCGCGTCGACGTATCCGCGCTCGGCGGCGACGTACGGGTTCACCAGCGTGTCCTCGTACTCCTGCTGCAGCTGCAACCGCAGCTCGTCGACGTCCTTGCCCTCCTTGGCCGCCTCGGCCAGCTGCTTGCGGTAGACGAAGCCGACGGCGCCCGACGCGCCCATCACCGCGATCTGGGCCGTCGGCCAGGCGATGTTGACGTCGCAGCCCATGTCCTTGGAGCCCATGACGCAGTACGCTCCGCCGTAGGCCTTGCGGGTGATGACGGTGATCTTCGGAACGGTGGCCTCGCCGTAGGCGAACAGCAGCTTGGCGCCGCGCCGGATGATGCCGTTGTATTCCTGACCCGTGCCCGGCAGGAAGCCCGGCACGTCCACCAGCATGATGATCGGGATGTTGAAGCAGTCGCAGGTCCGCACGAACCGCGCCGCCTTCTCCGAGGCGTTGATGTCCAGGCAGCCCGCGAACTGGGTGGGCTGGTTGGCCACGATGCCGACCGGGCGGCCCTCGATGCGGCCGAATCCGACGACGATGTTGGTGGCGTAGCCGTTCTGGATCTCGAGGAACTCGTCGTCGTCGAGGATGCGGGTGATCACCTCGTGCATGTCGTACGGCTGGTTGGCCGAGTCCGGGATCAGCGTGTCCAGCTCGAGGTCCTCGTCGGTGAGGTTGTCCTCGATGGCGCCCTCGGGGACGGGCTCGGCGTAGCGCGGCGGGTCGGTCGCGTTGTTGGGCGGCAGGTAGCTCAGCAGGTCGCGCACCCAGTCGAAGGCGTCCTGCTCGCCGGAGGCGACGTAGTGCAGCGTGCCGGACTTGGCCATGTGGGTGTGGGCGCCACCGAGCTCCTCCATCGTGACGTCCTCGCCCGTGACGGTCTTGATGACGTCGGGCCCGGTGATGAACATCTGGCTGGTCTGGTCGACCATCACCACGAAGTCGGTCAGGGCGGGGGAGTAGACGTGCCCGCCGGCGGCCGCGCCCATGATCAGCGAGATCTGCGGGATCACACCGGATGCCAGGATGTTGTTGCGGAAGATCTTGCTGTACAGGCCGAGCGAGACGACGCCCTCCTGAATCCGCGCGCCGGCGCCGTCGTTGATGCCGATCAGCGGGCGGCCGGTCTTGATCGCCAACTCCTGGACCTTGACGATCTTCTCGCCGTACACCTCACCGAGGCTGCCGCCGAACACGGTGGCGTCCTGGCTGAAGATGCACACCTCGCGGCCGTCGATGGTGCCGTAACCGGTGACCACGCCGTCGCCGAGCGGGCGGTTGTTCTCCAGGCCGAAGTTCTTGCTGCGGTGCCGCGCCAGCGCGTCGAGCTCGACGAACGAGTCCTCGTCCAGCAGGGCGTAGATGCGCTCGCGGGCGGTCAGCTTGCCCTTGGCGTGCACCTTGTCGACGGCCTCTTCACCCACCGGGTGCAGCGACTCTTCCCGGCGCTTGTGCAGCTCGGCGAGCTTGCCCGCCGTGGTGTGGATGTCGATGGTGTGTTCGGCTGCGGGCTCCGCGGTATGAGAAGAGGGGTCGGTAACGCTCGTCATGGGAGTCGAGCTTAGCGGCGGCTTACCCCGTCTCCGAATGAAGGGCCCGCCCGTGTACGTGGTAGGCCAATGCCGCCGAAGTCGGCCGAGAAGAGCAAATTAGCTGCGCGGCGATCGTCAACACCGCCAAAATCGGGCTACCACCCGGGCTGTGTCCAAGGAGGGCGTGATGGGCCACCGTCCCGAACCCGTCGCGAGAAGCTTGTCGCAATGACCGGGGTGCAGCGTGTCCATCCGGCGATGACGGCGCGCCAGCGGATGACGGTGGTCGCGGCCGGGCTGGGAATCTTCACCGTGTGTGTGGACGTCAACGTCGTCAACGTCGCGCTGCCCAGCATCCAGGCGGCGTACAAGGCGGGTGAGCGAGGTCTTCAGTGGGCGGTCGCAGGCTACAGCCTGGGTATGGCTGCCGTGCTGATGAGCTGTGCCTTGCTGGGTGATCGGTACGGTCGCAAGCGCGGTTTTCTGATCGGGCTCGCGGTGTTCGTCGGCTCCTCCGTGGTGTGCGCGCTACCGGTGAGCCTTGGACTGTTCACGGTGGCGCGCATCGTTCAGGGCGTTGGGGCGGCGTTCATTTCGGTGTTGTCTCTCGCCCTGCTCAGTCACGCGTTTCCCGACCCGGGATTGAAGGCGCGGGCGATTGCCGGCTGGATGGCCATCGGGAGTGTCGGTGCGGCGGTTTCCCCGGCGCTGGGCGGGTTTCTAGTCCAGGACCTCGGATGGCGCAGCGTCTTCGCGGTGAACGTCCCGATGGGGGCAATCGTCGGGCTCCTCACGCTGGTAGCTGTCGCCGAGTCCAGGGATCCCGACCCGACCCAACCCGACTGGCCGGGTCAGTTGATGTTCGCCCCCGCGATCGCAATGATCGCTTACGGACTGATCGAGGTCCCGCGCATGCATCGGGAACTTGCCGTCGTAGGGACGACGCTGCTGCTGGCTGTCGTGCTGCTCTGGCTGTTTGTTCGGCACGAACGCCGCGCGGCATTCCCGTTGATCGATCTTCACTTGCTCACCCGGCCGGTGTACAGGTCGGCGCTGCTGGTCTACTTCCTGGTGGCATCCAGCTTTTTTGGACTGTTGATGGTGGCCACCCAGCATTTCCAAAACGTCCGCACGTTCTCGCCCGTGCACGCGGGTCTGTTGCTGTTGCCGGTCCCGGTGGCATTCGGGGTCGCGAGCGTACTGGCCGGCCGAGCGGTAGAAAGTTGGGGCCCACGGCTGCCGGCGCTGGTCTTTCTGGCGGCATCGATCATCGGGTTGGCGCTGTTCGCGGCCGGCATCGGCCGCGCGATGCCCGTGGTGATCATGGGGCTGGCGCTATTCGGCGCGGGGTATGGCGGCTGTGCCACGCCACTAGTGCAGCTGGCGATGACCGAGGTTGACGATCACCGAGCCGGTATGGGTGCCGGCCTGATCAATCTGCAGCGGTCGCTGGGCAGCATTTTCGGCGTCGCACTTTTCGGCTCCGTCCTCGCGGTTTGGCTAAGCGCGACGTTGCCGACCCGGCTGGACCCCGTCATCGCCGACCCCGTCGAACGCAAAGCGGTCATCGCGGCCGTGGTGAAGGGCGCGAATCCGTCCGCCCACCCCGCAAATATCGGGCCGAGCCACCCAATGACGTCAGCGCAGGAGCGTCTGGTCGTGCGCGTCGCCGATAAAGACTTCATCGGCGGCGTCCGGGCGGCGGTCGCCGGCGGGGCGGCATTGCTCACGGCAGGCTTCATGCTTGGTTGGAGGCGGTTTCCGCGCGGCCACGGCGATCTGGACGGACATGTTGTTTAGCCAACTGGCCGTGATGGATATGGGGGACAGGCGATGACAGACGGGGATCAGCTCAGGCCACCGCTGGACGAGAGCGCGCTGCGCGCCGAGCTGATCGGCACCGGACTCGGCTGGCGCCGGCTCGACGTCGTCGAACACACCGGCTCCACCAACGCCGACCTGCTGGCGCAAGCGGCGTCGGGCACCGACGTGGCCGGGGCCGTGCTGATCGCCGAGCACCAGACCGCCGGGCGCGGGCGGCACGGCCGCGGCTGGTCGGCCGCCCCGCGGGCGCAGATCACGATGTCGGTCGGCGTCAGCATCGTCGACGTGCCGACGGCCGGCTGGGGCTGGCTGCCGCTGGCCACCGGGGTGGCCGTGGTCGACGCGGTGGCCCCGCTGCTCGCCGGCGTCCCGGTGGGGCTCAAGTGGCCCAACGACGTGCTGGCGGGTGACCCCCCGGGCAAGCTCGCGGGCATCCTGGCCGAGGTGGCGCGGCCGGTAGTGGTTATCGGCTTGGGGCTCAACGTGTTTGAGGCTCCAGCCGGCATCGATGGGGCCACCTCGCTGCTCGACCTGGGCGTGCCGGCGCCCGACCGGACCCGGCTGGTGTCCGGGTTGCTGTCCGAGCTGGGCCGGCGGATCGTGGCCTGGCGCGCCGCACGCGGGGCCGACTGGGCGCTGGCCGCCGACTATCGGGCGCGCAGCCTGACCGTCGGCACCCGGGTGCGGGCGCACCTGCCGGGCGGCAAGGAAATCGTCGGCGCCGCGACCGCGGTCGACGACCAGGGCAGGCTGTGCATCGAGGCCGGCGGCCAAACCGTCGTCGTTTCGGCCGGTGACGTGGTGCATTTGCGGTAGCTTCGGGCGGGTGAGCTACCCGGATAACGTCCTGGCCGCCGGCGAACAGGTGATCGTCCACCGCCACCCGCACTGGAAGCGCTTGATCTGGCCGGTCGTGGCCCTGCTGCTGGTCACCGCGCTCGCGTCGTTCGGGTCCGGGTACCTCAACTCGACGCATTGGGGGCAGCTGGCCAAAAACATCATCTACGGGGTGATCTGGGGCATCTGGCTGGTGATCGTCGGCTGGCTGACGCTGTGGCCGTTCTTGACCTGGCTGACCACCCATTTCGTGGTGACCAACCGGCGGGTGATGTTTCGGCACGGCGTGCTGACCCGCACCGGGATCGATATTCCGCTGGCGCGGATCAACAGCGTGGAATTCCGCGACCGGATCACCGAACGGATGTTTCGCACCGGGACACTGATTATCGAATCGGCGTCACAGGATCCGTTGGAGTTCTACGACATTCCGCGGCTGCGCGAGGTGCACGCGCTGCTGTATCACGAAGTCTTCGACACCCTCGGTTCGGACGAGTCGCCCAGCTGAGCCGACCGGCCGGCCCGGTTGCGCCAGGCGCGCAGCAGCGTGACGTTGCCGCCCTCGATCTCGTCCTCGAGCATCTCGGCGATGCCGCCGGCGGTGAGGGCGGATTCCAGGGCCTTGTCGGGGTTGCGCGCGAACTCGTCGGGGAACACCCAGCGCCGGAACGCCCAGAAGCGGAACGCCATCTGCAGCAGGTTGCCGATGATGTAGGCGGAGATGAAGTCGGCGATGTTCTCCACGGTCAGCGACACCGTCGGCTCGCGCAGCTGCAGAACGTAGCTGGAGAACCACAGCGGCGCCATCGACAGCAGCACCCCCACCCCGCTGAACGCGAAGAACAGCAGCGCCTCGTGGTGACGTTCGCGGCCGCCGCGATCGCGGAAGCTCCACTCCCGGTTCAGCACGTAGGACGCGATGACCGCGACGATGCCGGCGATGACCTTCGCGGTGACCGGCTTGTAGTCCAGAATTGTCAGCTTCAGCGTGTAGAAAATCGCCGAGTCGATCACGAACGTGGTGCCGCCGACGATGGCGAATTTGATCAGTTCGTGGTGGCGCAGCAAATAGGGCTGAATAAACCCGGGCATACGCTCGATTGCGGCTTCGGCGAAGGGCACAAGTGGTCAGTGTACGGACGGACACAAAATCGACGCAAAATCGTACATAACGATTCGGTGTCACCGCCGGTCAACACACCGCGCGCGCCGTGACACCATGAACGCCGTGCCGAGTACACCCCCGGCGGGGGGCGCCCCCGCAGCAGCGCCGTTGGTCGCCATGGTCGGCGGCGGCCAGCTTGCCCGGATGACCCACCAGGCCGCGATCGCGTTGGGGCAGACGCTTCGGGTGCTGGCCACCGCGCGCGACGAGTCGGCCGCGCAGGTCACGCCCGACGTGGTGATCGGCTCGCACGCCGACCTCGAGGACCTGCGCCGGGTCGCGGCCGGGGCCACCGTGCTGACGTTCGACCACGAGCACGTGCCGACCGAACTGCTGGACAAGCTGGTCGCCGAGGGCGTCAACGTGGCGCCGCCGCCGCAGGCGCTGGTGCACGCTCAGGACAAGCTGGTCATGCGGCGACGGATGGAGGCCCTCGGCGCCGCGGTGCCCCGCTACGCCGAGATCCGTAGCGTCGACGAACTGGACGCCTTCGCGCGGCGCATCGCCGGCCCCGTGGTGGTGAAAGCGGTCCGCGGCGGTTACGACGGCCGCGGGGTGCGGATGGCCCGCGACCCGTCGCACGCCCGCGAGATCGCGGCCAGTTTCCTGGGGGACGGGGTGCCGGTGATGGCCGAGGAGCAGGTGAACCTGCGCCGCGAGCTGTCGGCGCTGGTGGCCCGGTCGCCGTTCGGCCAGGGCGCGGCGTGGCCGGTTGTCGAGACCGTGCAGCGGGACGGGATCTGCGTGCAGGTGATCGCTCCCGCGCCGGAGCTGGCGCCCGCGCGGGCCGCCGAGGCCCAGCAGCTGGCGCTGCGGCTGGCCGCCGAGCTCGGCGTCGTCGGGGTGCTCGCGGTCGAGTTGTTCGAGACGGTCGACGGCGAGCTGCTGGTCAACGAGCTGGCGATGCGGCCGCACAACTCCGGCCACTGGACCATGGACGGGTCGCGCACCAGCCAGTTCGAGCAGCACGTGCGCGCGGTGCTGGACTATCCGCTCGGCGACACCGACGCGCTGGCGCCGGTGACCGTGATGGCCAACGTGCTGGGCGCGCGGGACGCCCCGGCGATGAGCGTCGACGAGCGGTTGCACCACCTCTTCGCGCGGATGCCCGACGCCCGGGTCCACCTGTACGGCAAGGAGGAACGGCCCGGCCGCAAGGTCGGGCACATCAATTTCCTCGGCACCGACGTGGCGGAGTTGCCCGCGTTGCGGGAGCGTGCCGAGCTCGCGGCACACTGGTTGTCACACGGGATTTGGACGGACGGATGGGATCCGCATGACTAGCAACCCGCGAGTCGGGGTGATCATGGGCAGCGACAGCGACTGGTCGGTGATGGCCGACGCCGCCGAGGCGCTCGCCGAGTTCGACATCCCGAGCGAGGTCCGGGTGATCTCGGCGCACCGCACCCCGCAGGTGATGTTCGACTACGCGCGCACCGCGGCCGGCCGCGGCCTCGAGGTGATCATCGCCGGCGCCGGCGGCGCCGCCCACCTGCCCGGGATGGTCGCGTCGGCGACCCCGCTGCCGGTGATCGGCGTGCCGGTGCCGCTGGGCCGGCTCGACGGCCTGGACTCGTTGCTGTCGATCGTGCAGATGCCGGCGGGCGTCCCGGTGGCCACGGTCTCGATCGGCGGCGCCCGCAACGCGGGCCTGCTCGCCGTGCGCATCCTCGGCTCGTCGGACCCCGCGCTGCGGGCGCGGATCGCCGACTTCCAAGAGCAGCTGGCCGAGGCCGTGCGGGCCAAGGATGAGGCGCTGCAGCAGCGCCAGGGTAAAGTTACCGGCTAGTAGCAAAGAGGAGGCCAGGATGGCTGGTTGGGCCGGAGACCCCACGTTTGATCTGTTCCAGTTGCCCGAGGAGCACAACGAGTTGCGGGCGGCGATCCGCGCGCTGGCGGAGAAGGAGATCGCCCCGCACGCCGCCGATGTGGACGAGAACTCGCGCTTCCCGGACGAGGCGCTGGAGGCGCTGAACGCGTCGGGCTTCAACGCCGTGCACGTCCCGGAGGAGTACGGCGGCCAGGGCGCCGATTCGGTGGCGGCGTGCATCGTGATCGAGGAGGTCGCGCGCGTCGACGCGTCGGCGTCGTTGATTCCCGCGGTGAACAAGCTGGGCACCATGGGGCTGATCCTGCGCGGCTCCGACGAGCTGAAGAAGCAGGTGTTGCCGTCGATCGCCGACGGCACCGCGATGGCGTCCTACGCGCTGAGCGAGCGGGAGGCCGGCAGCGACGCGGCCTCGATGCGGACCCGGGCCAAGGCCGACGGCGACGACTGGATCCTCAACGGCGCCAAGTGCTGGATCACCAACGGCGGCAAGTCGAGCTGGTACACGGTCATGGCGGTGACCGACCCGGACAAGGGCGCCAACGGCATTTCGTCGTTCATGGTGCATGCCGACGACGAGGGGTTCACCGTCGGCCCGAAGGAGCGCAAGCTCGGCATCAAGGGTTCGCCCACCACCGAGCTGTACTTCGAGAACTGCCGCATCCCGGGGGACCGGATCATCGGCGAGCCGGGCACCGGCTTCAAGACCGCGCTGGCGACGCTGGACCACACCCGGCCGACCATCGGCGCCCAGGCGGTCGGCATCGCCCAGGGTGCGTTGGACGCCGCCATCGCATACACCAAGGACCGCAAGCAATTCGGCAGCCCGGTCAGCGACAACCAGGGCGTCCAGTTCATGCTGGCCGACATGGCCATGAAGCTCGAGTCCGCCCGGCTGATGGTGTACCACGCGGCCGCCCGCGCCGAGCGTGGCGAATCCAACCTCGGGTTCATCTCCGCGGCGTCCAAGTGCTGGGCCTCCGACGTGGCGATGGAGGTGACCACCGACGCGGTGCAGCTCTTCGGCGGCGCCGGCTACACGGTCGACTTCCCGGTGGAGCGGATGATGCGCGACGCCAAGATCACCCAGATCTATGAGGGGACCAACCAGATTCAGCGGGTGGTCATGTCGCGGGCGTTGCTGCGTTGACCTATAGGATCTCCGGCGGTTAACCGCTCTCGGGCCGTACGGCCACCGTAGAGTCGTCCAGATGGGTCGTTCCGCAGCCAGGGGGGTCGAAGTGAACAGCGCGACTTCCTTTGCGCGTCGACGGGTGACCGGGATTTGATGCCCGCGGGCGCTCCCGTGACGCCGGCGGCGAGTTGGCAGTCCCTGTCGTTGCTGCTGGTCGAGGATGACCGTGCCGACGCCCTGCTGGTGGAGGAACTGATCGCCGACGCGCTGGCCGACATCCGGGTGGTGTGGGCGCAGTCGATGGCGCACGCCGAGCGCGAGCTGGCGTCCGCCCGCCCCGACTGCGTGCTGCTGGACCTGCACCTGCCCGACGCCAACGGCATCGACGCGCTGGACCGCATCGCCCAGCGCGATGCCACCGTCCCGATCGTCGTGCTGACCGGGCTGAACGACGAGTACTTCGGGGCCTCCGCGGTCGCGGCGGGCGCGCAGGACTACCTGGTCAAGGGCCGCGTCGAGCCCGAGATGCTGCGCCGGGCGCTGCTGTACGCGATCGAGCGCAAGCGCGCGGAGCTGATCGCCGCCGACCTGCACGCGACCCAGCTGCGTGCCCGCGAGAACGCGTTGCTGGAACGCGGCCTGCTGCCCTCGCCCCTGCTGCTGGACCACCCCGGGGTCGACATCGTCGCCCGGTACCGGCCCAGCCGGGAGAATGCGTTGCTCTGTGGCGACTTCTACGACGTCGTCCAGACGCCCGACCGGGTGGTCCACGTCCTGATCGGCGACGTCGCCGGCCACGGGCCGCACGAGGCCGCGCTCGGCGCGGCGCTGCGGATCGCATTTCGCGCGCTCACCTTCGCCGGTGTGCACGGCGTGGATCTGATGCGTCAGCTGGAGCGGGTGCTGCACTCCGAGCGAACGGGCACAGGGGTTTTCGCGACGGTGCTCGGCCTCGAGATCCCGGCCGACGGCCCGCGCATCACCGCCATCCGCGCCGGCCACCCGGCGATGCTGTTGCAGCGCGACGGGACCGTCGAATGGGTGGAGCCGCCGGGGGGCCCGGCCCTGGGGCTGCGCGCCGACGACTGGCCCCGCTACGAGATGGACCTGCCGGCGGGGCAGGGCCTGCTGCTGCTGACCGACGGGCTGTTCGAGGGCTACGCCGGACGCGGCAACCAACGCCTCGGCGAGGACGGCCTGCTCGAGCTGGCCCGGGCGCACGCGGACAAGGCCGGCCCGGAGTTCGTCGACGCGTTGATCGACGGCGCCCAGGGGCTCGCCCAGTCCCACGGCGGGCTCACCGACGACATCGCCGTGCTGCGGATCGAAAGGACCACCGCGTGACCGCGACGTTGCGCGGCCTGCGTCTCTCGGAGCTCACCGTGCGCGGGTGGCAGGCCGTCGTGCTGATCAGCATGGGTGTGATGGTGCTGGCCGGCGCGGTCGTCGGCGCGCTGCTGCTGAACCGCACCGACGACATGACGCACCAGCTCGTCGACAACATCCAGCCTGCGCGGGTGGCGGCCTTCGAGCTGCAGGCCGCGTTGCGCGACCAGGAGACGGGCATCCGTGGCTATCTGATCGCCGGGGATCGGCAGTTTCTGACCCCGTACTACGACGGGCAGCACGCCGAACAGGCCGCGGCGGAAGAGATCCGGCGACGGCTGGGTCAGCGGCCCGACCTCATCGGCGACCTGGACGCGATCGAGAACGCCGCGGGCAACTGGCGCGCAAGCTATGCCGAACCGGTGATCGCCGACGTGATCCCCAACGGCAAGAACGTCACGAACAAACCGTCCGCGGAACGCGGCAAGGCCCAATTCGACCATCTGCGAACGCTTTTCGACAAGCAGAATGCCAACCTGTCCGCGGCGCGGGCGGCCGCGGCCGGCGACCTCAAACGCACCGACGCGTGGCGCGACCGGGCGCTCTTCGCGATGGTGCTGTTGTTCTTCGTCACCGCCGCCCTGCTGGGATTCTTGATCCGGGACACCGTCGCCCGACCGCTCGCGGCGCTGGCCGCGGCGTGCCGGCGGATCACCAACGGCAATTTCGAGGAGAACATCGCGCCGCCCAAGCGGCCCAAGGACGTTCGCGACATGGCGCTCGACGTGGACAACATGCGCAAGCGGATGGTCGAGGAACTGGAAGTATCGCGTGCGGCCCAGGCGCAGTTGGATGAGCAGGCCGCCGAACTGCGAAGGTCCAACACCGAACTCGAGCAATTCGCCTACGTCGCGTCGCACGACCTGCAGGAGCCGCTGCGCAAGGTCGCTTCGTTCTGCCAGCTGCTGGAGCGCCGCTACGGCGACCAGCTCGACGAGCGCGGCATCGAATACATCGGCTTCGCGGTGGACGGCGCCAAACGGATGCAGGCGCTGATCAACGATCTGCTCACCTTCTCGCGCGTGGGCCGGCTGGGCACCACGGAAGCCGACGTGGAACTCGACACGACGCTGGACTCCGGCATCGCCAATCTGGCCACCGCGATCGAGGAGTCGGACGCCGAAATCGTGCGCCCGGAGCGTCTTCCGCAGATCAAGGGCGACCCGATGCTGCTGACCATGTTGTGGCAGAACCTCATTGGCAACGCGGTGAAGTTCCGGCACAAGGATCGCCGGCCACGCGTCGTCATCGAATGCGAAGCCGGCACCGGCAGTCGCGACGGCGAATGGGTGATCAGCGTGTCGGACAACGGCATCGGCATCCCCGAGGAATTCGCCGACAAGGTCTTCGTCATCTTCCAGCGCCTGCACGGCCGCGACGTGTACGCCGGGACCGGCGTCGGGCTCGCGCTGGTCAAGAAGATCGTCGAGCACCATGGCGGCACGATCCGGATCGACACCACCCGCACCGACGGCACCCGGTTCGAGTTCACCCTCCCCATGCCCGCAGCCGCAGAGCAAGCAGACTCAGACGCTTTGGAAGGAGCGCATCAGTGACATCCGACGGTAGAGCCATCGACATCCTGCTCGTCGAAGACGACCCGGGAGACGAGCTCATCACGCGAGAAGCGTTCGAGCACAACAAGCTCAAGAACCGGCTGCACGTCGCGCACGACGGCGAGGAGGGCCTCGACTACCTTTATCGACGCGGCCAGTTCGAGGACGCGCCGCGGCCCGACCTCATCCTGCTTGACCTGAACCTGCCCAAGTACGACGGCCGCCAGCTGCTGGAGAAGATCAAGTCGGACCCGGACCTGGCCCGCATCCCGGTGGTGGTGCTCACCACGTCCTCGGCCGAGGAGGACATCCTGCGCAGCTACAAGCTGCACGCAAACGCGTACGTGACCAAACCCGTTGACCTGGACCAGTTCATGAAGGCGGTACGGCAGATCGACGAGTTCTTCGTTCAGGTGGTGCGCCTGCCCAGTCTGTGACGGCTTACGGCGCCGCCTGCGGCGCGGTGAGGAACTCGTCGTTGTGCTGCCCCGGCGCGGGCGGGGGATCGGTGGCCACCGCGTCGAAGCTCGAATAGCGCGCGGGCATGCGGACCACCGTGATCGCGTCGTCGCCGCTGCCCACCCGCAACGCCAGCTCGTTCTCGGCGAACAGCGGGGTGTCGACCACCTGCTTCCAGGTGTACGCCAGGCAGGCCATCAGGCCGCCTTCTTGAAGCAGCGCCACCCATTCCGCCGCGGTCTTGGCCGCCAGCGCCGACTCGAGCTCGTCGGTCAACTCGGGGTAATTCATTGCGCGCGAACGCTGGTCGACGAACCGCTCGTCGGTCAGCAGGTCGGGCCGGCCGATGAGCTCGCACAGCTTCGCCCAGTGCTTGGGCACGTACGCGCTGATCACGAGGTAGCCGTCGGCGGCCTTGAACGCGTCGGACGGTTGGGTGGCGAAGCCAACCCCCTTGCGTTTCTTGGCTTTTGGCGCGGCGTCCGGCTTGTGCGCCGCGCTGGGCTTGTTCAAATGGATGGTGAGCTGGCTGGCCTGCAGGTTCACCGCGACGTCGTACATGGCGACCCGCACCACGTCGGCCACCCCGTGGCGTTCGCGATTGAGCAGGGCGGCCAGCACCGCCTGGGCCAGCACGTGACCGCTGGCGGCGTCGACGAGCTGGAACGGGATGATCTGCGGCTTGCCGGTGGGCGTCGGCATGCCGGTGGACATGCCCGACTCCGAGGCGACCATCAGGTCGACGCCGGGCCTGCTGCCGTGCGGACCGTTGCCGCCGTAGGCCGACAGGCGCGCGTAGATGAGCCGGGGGTTGCGGGCCCGCAAGTCGTCGGGTCCCAGGCCCATGCGCTCCATCACGCCGGGGCGAAAACCCTCCAGCACGACGTCGGCGGTGTCGACCAGCCGCAGGATCTGCTGCTTGGCCTCGTCGTCGGTGAGGTCCACCGCCACCGACTTCTTGCCCCGGTTGTGGGGCAGAAACAGCGTGGGCAGCGGCGGGCGCCCGGGCAGGACCGCGGTGATCTGCCGGGCCGCCTCGCCCAGCGGCGCCTCGACCTTGATCACCTCGGCGCCCAGGTCGGCCAGCACCTGCCCGGCCAGCGGCCCGGCGATGTTCTGGGTGAAATCGAGTACCCGGAATCCGTCAAGTGGCTTGGCGGGGGTGCTGTTTGCCATGGGTGGCCTTCCGTGCCGTGGTGCGCTGCAAAGGTAACCCGTGTCGGCCGGCAGCCGATTCAGGGGGCCTTTGACACGGTTGTGTTACCACCTCGTGTCAGGGCGCGCGGGCGCGGCCGATCGCCGCTAGCCTCGCGCAGATGACCACGTTCCCCGCCGTCGCCGATGAATGCACCGTCGCCGCGACGCGGGACGCCGGGTGGCGGCGCGACGCCGATTGGGCCCGGCGCCTGGCGTGGGTCAGCCTGGTCGCGGTGCTCGTCGAGGGCGGCATCGGCCTGTGGCAGGGCCTCGCCGTGGGGTCGGTGGCGCTGACCGGGTGGGCCCTTGGCGGGGTGTCCGAGGCGCTGGCCAGCGCGATGGTGGTGTGGCGGTTCAGCGGCGCGCGGACCTTCTCCGCCCACGCCGAGCGGCACGCGCAGCGCGGCGTGGCGGTGTCGTTCTGGCTGACCGCCCCCTACATCGCCGCCGAGTCGATCCGCGAGCTGATCGGCGAGCGCCATCCCGAGGCGTCGCCGATCGGCATCGCGCTCGCGGCCGCCGGGTTGCTGCTGATGCCGATGCTGGGCCGGGCCAACCGCCGGTTGGGCGCGCGGCTGGACTCCGGCGCCACCGAGGCCGAGGGGATCCAGAACTACCTGTGCGCCGCCCAGGCGGCCGGGGTGCTCGTCGGGCTGGCGGCGACGGCGCTGTGGTCCGGCGGGTGGTGGATCGACCCGGCGGTCGGGCTGGGCATCGCCGGCGTCGCGGCCTGGCAGGGCGTGCGCGCCTGGCGCGGCCACGCGTGCTGCTGCTAATCCAACCGATACCGAATCAGTCGGGAACTGTTGGCCACCACCGCGACCGACGACGCGTTGTGCAGGATGGCGGCCAGCACGGGGGACAGCGCGCCGCCGGCGCCGATGATCAGCCCGGCGGCGTTGACGGCGATCGACATGCCGTAGTTCTCCCGGATGACGTCCACCGCGCGGGCGCCCAGGTCCCGCACGTCGAGCAGCCGATGCAGGTCGTCGTTGGCCAGCGCCACGTCGGCGGTCTCCACGGCGACGTCGGTTCCGGCCAGGCCCATGGCGATCCCGATGTCGGCGGCCGCCAGGGCCGGCGCGTCGTTGATGCCGTCACCGACCATGCCGACCACGTGGCCGTCGTTCTGCAGCGCGCGCACCACCTCGAGCTTGTCCTCGGGCATCACCTCGGCGCGCCACTCGTCGATCCCCAGCTCCTCGGCGACCACCCGGGCGATGTCGGGATGGTCCCCGGTGAGCATCACTATCCGGCGAATTCCGCTGTCCCGCAGCCGCTTCAGCACCTCGACCGCCTCGGGCCGCACCTCGTCGCGCAGGCTGATCAGCCCCACCAGCTTGCCGTCGACCGCCAGCAACAGCGGGGTCTCGGCCTGCCGGCGCAGCTTGTCCACCCACTCCGACGCCTTCTTCGACACCCGCACCTTCTCGGCGCGCAACAACCCGGGGCTGCCCAGCAGCAGGGTGCGGCCGTCGGCCCAGGTGCGCATGCCCAGGCCCACCAGCACCTCGCACTCCTCGTGCGGCGGGATGGTGATGTGCCGTTCCTCGGTCGAGCGGATCACCGCCTCGGCCAGCGGATGGCGGGAGTGGATCTCCGAGCTGGCCGCGTACGCCAGCACCCCCTCGGGCTCCCAATCCTTATGCAGGGCAATGATGTTGGTGACCACCGGACGGCCGACGGTCAGCGTGCCGGTCTTGTCGAACACGATGGCGTCCACCCGGCCGGCCTGTTCGAGGTGGGATCCGCCCTTGATCAGGATGCCGCGGCGCGCGCCGTTGCCGATCGCGGCGCTGATCGCCGTCGGCGTGGACAGGCCCACCGCGCAGGGGCACGCGATCAGCAGCATCGTCATCGCGCGGCGCACGTCGCCGGTGACCGCCAGGGTCAGGGCCGAGACGACGAACGAGGTGGGAACGAAACGGCGGGAGAAGTTTTCGCCGACGGTCTGGATGGGCGCGCGGTCGTGTTGGGCCTCCTCCACCCGGGTGATGATGCGCCCGATCGCGGTCTGGTTGCCGACAGCCTGGGCGCGCACCACCAACCGGCCGCGCACCACGACCGATCCGGCGTGCACGTGCGCGCCGACCATCACCGAAACGGGCAGGTTCTCGCCGGTGATCGCGGACTGGTTCACGATCGCGTCGCCGTCGACCACCTCGCCGTCGACCGGTATCGCGACGTGGTCGTGGATGATCACCTCGTCGCCGATCTGCACGCTGTCGATGGGGACCTGCACCTCCTGGCCGTCGGCCAGCCGGATCCACGCGGTGTCCTGGCTGCCGCGCAGCAGCTCCGAGATGGCCCGCCGGGTGCGGCGCAGGGTGAGGTCCTGCAGGTATTCGCCGATGTTGAGCAGCCAGAGCACGGTCAGGGCCACCACGTTCTCCCGCAGCACCAGGCTCGCCACCGTCGCCGCCGACACCAGGGCGTCGGTGCCGGCGCGCCCCGAGCGCAGCGAGCGCAGGGCGCCGCGCAGGAAAGGGTAGCCGGTGAAGATCGTGACCCCGGTGGCCAGCACCCGGCCGTTGGGGCCGAGCAGCGGCGGCAGGGCGAACACGTAGCGCCGCACGCCGAGCAGGGCCAGCGCCGCGCCGCCGACGACCATCCGCAACACGTCGGTGTTGCGGATCTCCGACGAATGCGGCGCGCGCGCCGGGATCAGCTCCGCCGCGACGTGGGCGGCGGAGCCGATCGCGGCCAGCACCGCGGCGCGGTCGCAGCGCCGGGGCGAATACCAGACGACGACGGATCCGGTGCGCGGGTAGGCGTGCACCACGCGCACGCCGTCCTGCGCGGCGACCCCCTCCTCGACGGCCACCGCGCGGCGCGAATCGCCCCGCAGCCATTCGACGGAGACCCGCATACGCCCGGCGGCGTCCGAAATGACCCGCAGCGCGGCGTCATTCGTGGCGATGTCGGGCACCACGGCCAGATGGGCGGGCATGTCCGCGAAAGATTCAGTGATCGTGCTGGTGGACGTCTGCGACGGCCGGTGTGGGCGCCTCCTCGCCGATGCGTTCGCGGGCTTCGGCCATCACGTCGGCGAGCTTCAGCCGCGCCGACTCGGCGGCCTCCTCGGCCTTGCGGGTTCCACGGAGCCCCAGCTCCGCCGCCGACACCGCGGTCTCGTGCAGCGGCGCCTTGGCCAACCCCTTGCGCACCACCTCGTAGGCCGTCACGCCGACCAGGCCGGTGACCACCGTCGATGCCGCCTTCGCCAAGAGTGCGTACCCCGCCATTTGCCCGGACCTCCGTATCGTCGCCGCGACAGCTGATGCTCGCTCGACGTTAACATTGAAATATAGCGATATCAATATGAATCGGCGGGCTACAGCGTCTTGGTGACCTTCTCCGTCTCGATCCGGAGCGCCAGCGCCGACGCGTCGGGGTTGGCCACCTGTACCAGCGACCCGCCGGCGGCCAGTATCGCCAGCAGGCCGTCCACCAGGTCGTCGGGTCGCGACCACGCGGCGGTGGACAGGACACGGTCGGTGGCCGCCAATTCCCTTGCGGCGGAAGAACTTTGGCACGCGGCCAGGATCTCGTCGACCGATCGCCCGTCGAGCGCGGGCCCGGGCCGGCCCTCGGGAACGATCTGGTCGCCGTGCACCCGCACGGCCGTGGCGTAGTCGGTGACGCCGATCGGCAGGTCGCCGGCGGGGCGCCCGAACGGATCCAGCGACAGCACCGCCACCTCGGCGGCGCCCAGCTCGTCCGCCTCGTCCAGCCGGTCGGCGGTGCACAGCGCGACGTCGGCCGGGCCGTGCGCCCCGAGGACCGCCTCGGCGCCGATCCACCACACCCCGAACAGCACGGCCGCGGTCTGCCAGTGTGCCGGCAGCAGGATCGCGACCCGGCTGCCCGGCCCGGCGCCCAGTTCGTCGCGCAACAGATTGCCGGTCTTGGCGGCCCAGTTGGCCAGCGTCACCGCCGACAACTCGATGCGCTCGCCGGTCGCGTCGTCGTAGTAGGTGATGCGCGGGCCCACCGGGTCGGCCCGCAGCATCGGGTCGAGGATCGCGGCGGAGAGCGTGCTCAGTTGATGCACTCGGGCTTGTCGGAACCGGCCGTCAGGATCGGCGACGGCGCGGGGACGTTCGGGTCGGCCGCCACCGAACCGACGTTGGACACCCGGGCCGGCATCACCGAGCCGGTGCCGGAAAGCCCCGAGCCCGGCCCGCTGTAGTCGTTGCCCAGCACCACCCGCACCGAGCCCGGCGCCAGCGACGGATCCGCGACCACCGGCAACCCGCCCAGCTCCTTGGCCACCTCCTGGGCGCCCAGGTCGTCGGTCTTGGCGGCGCGCACCTGGCTGCCCTTGACGTGGCCGCCGTCGTTGTTCCCGACCGTGCCCGCGCCAAATCCCTTGGCGGTCAACACCTGTGAGACCGCCGACGCCAGCCCGTTGATGTCGGTGTCGTTGACCACGCTGGCGGTGGTCTTGGCCGGGGTGTAGGCGATCTCCTCGGTCTTGCCCTGCTCCTGCTCGTGCAGCAGCCCGCTGACCCAATCGGCGACCTGGTGCGGGTCCACCCGCACCACGCTTTGCATGCCGTCGTCGCTCCAGCCGGCGCCGTCGAGCACCGGGATGGTGGCGAACGCGACGTTGCCGCCGGCCAGCTTCTGCATCTGCTGGACGAAGTCCATCACGTCCCAGCCCGACGAGATCACCACCGAGCGCTGCACGGCCGCCTCCAGCCGCTTCAGCGTGGTGGGGCTGGACAGCGTCTTGCCGGAGATGACGCGGTGGGCCAGCGAGGCCATCACCACCTGCTGACGCACCACCCGGTCCAGGTCGCCGCGCGGCAGCTCGTGGCGCTGCCGGACGAAGCTGAGCGCCTCCGGCCCGTCGAGCCGCTGCTGGCCGGCCGGGAAGTCGGCGCCCGAAAGCGGTTCGAACACCGGCTCTTTGAGGCAGACGTCAACGCCGCCCAGCGCGTCGGTGATCAGGGAGAAGCCGAGCAGGCCGATCTCGGCGTAGTGGTCGACGGTGACGCCGGTGAGGTCGGCGACGGTCTTGATCAGCGCCTCGCGCCCGGCCTCGGTGCCCTGTGCCGCGGCGTCCGCGGCCGAGTCGCCGGCCTTGACCAGGCTGGTGCGCTTGGCCTCGCGGGCCTGGCCGTAGACGCCGTTGATCTTCGTCTTGCCCAGGCCCGGCGCGGCGACGTAGGAGTCGCGGGGGATCGAGATGGCGGTCGCCGACTTCCCGTTGTTGGGGATGCGGATCAGGATGATCGTGTCGGTGTTGGTCGCCTCCTCGTCGCCGACCCGCAGCGAGGCCAGCTCGTCGGCGGACAGCGGGTTGCCGTGGGCGTCGGTGCGGCTGTCGAGGCCCACCAGCAGGATGTCGATCGCGCCGTCGTCGCCGCCCTTGCCCAGCGAGGGTGCGGACATGTGGAAGATGCCGTCCTCGAACGAGCGGACGTTGCTCCACGCCAGCCCGGTGCCGAGAACGACGACGAGCGTGAGCGCAGTGGCAATCACACGAACCACACGTTGCACAGGCATCCCACTAGATTACTTGCGGCACACATGCTTCGTGGGTAGCGAAGCCCCGCGCGCCCCGGGCGTTCGCCCGCGCTTTCCCGGGCATGCCAGACTCAAACCATGTCGAGCAGGATTGTGATCGCCGGCGCCGGTGGGCAGCTGGGCGCCCATTTGCGCGCGCTGGCGGCCGATCAGGAGCGGGACGTGCTGGCGCTGACGTCGTCGGAGTGGGACATCACCGACCCGGCCGCCGCCGAGCGGATCATCGAGCGCGGCGACGTGGTGATCAACTGCGCGGCGTACACCGACGTCGACGGCGCCGAGAGCGACGAGGCCGGCGCCTACGCCGTCAACGCCGAGGGTCCCGAGCACATGGCCAAAGCTTGCGCCGGTGCCGGCGCCCGGTTGATCCACGTCTCCACCGACTACGTGTTCAACGGCGACTTCGGCGGCGCGCAGCCGCGCCCCTACGAGCCCGACGACCCGACCGCCCCGCAGGGCGTGTACGCCCGCAGCAAGCTCGCCGGCGAGCGGGCCGTGCTGGCGGCGCTGCCCGAGGCGGTCGTGGTGCGCACCGCGTGGGTCTACACCGGCGGCACCGGCAAGGACTTCGTCGCCGTGATGCGCCGGCTGGCCGCGGGCGACGGCCCGGTGCGGGTGGTCGCCGACCAGATCGGGTCACCGACCTACGTGGGCGACCTGGCCGCCGCGTTGCTGCAGGTCATCGACGACGACGTGCCGGGGCCCATCCTGCACGCCGCCAACGAGGGCGCGGTGTCCCGCTTCGAGCAGGCGCGCGCGGTGTTCGCCGAATGCGGCGCCGACCCGGAGCGGGTGCAGCCGGTCAGCACCGCGGAGTTCCCCAGGCCGGCGCCGCGCCCGCCCTACACCGCGCTGTCCGGCCGGCAGTCCGCCGCGGCCGGGCTGCGACCGTTAAGGCCCTGGCGCCCTGCGCTTGTCGCGGCGCTGGCGGCCGCTCGACCGTTACCCTCTACGCGTGACTGACGTTCTGCCGGTCGTGACGGTGACCTACTCACCGGGCCCACACCTCGAGCGCTTCCTGGCCTCGCTGTCGCTGGCCACCGAGCGGCCGGTGTGCGTGCTGATGGCCGACAACGGCTCCACCGACGGCACCCCGCAGGCCGCCGTCGAGCGGTACCCGAACGTGCGGCTGTTCCACACCGGGGCCAACCTCGGCTACGGCACCGCGGTGAACCGCGCGGTCGCGCAGCTCGCCGAGTCGGCGGACGTCGACGCCGACTGGGTGATCGTGGCCAACCCGGACGTGCAGTGGGGGCCGGGCAGCATCGACGCCCTGCTGGACGCCGCCGCCCGCTGGCCGCGGGCCGGCGCGCTGGGCCCGCTGATCCGCGATCCGGACGGCTCGGTTTACCCGTCGGCGCGCCACCTGCCCAGCCTGGTCCGCGGCGGCATGCACGCGGTCGTCGGGCCGTTCTGGAAGCGCAACCCGTGGACGGCGGCCTACCGCCAGGAACGGCAGGAGCCCAGCGAGCGGGTGGTGGGCTGGCTGTCGGGCTCGTGCCTGCTGGTGCGCCGGTCGGCCTTCGGCCAGGTCGGCGGGTTCGACGAGCGCTACTTCATGTATATGGAGGACGTCGACCTGGGTGACCGGCTCGGCAGGGCCGGCTGGCTGAGCGTCTACGTGCCGTCGGCCGAGGTGCTGCACCACAAGGGCCACTCCACCGGGCACGACCCGGCCAGCCACCTGGCGGCACACCACCAGAGCACCTACCTGTTCCTGGCGGACCGGCATTCGGGCTGGTGGCGGGCGCCGCTGCGGTGGACGCTGCGGGCCTCGCTGGCGCTGCGCTCCCGCCTGATGGTGCGCGGCGCGCTGCGCGACCGGAGACGCAAACTGGCGGAAGGGCGGCGCTCACATGGCTAACCCCCAGGTCGATGCCGTGGTCCTGGTCGGCGGCAAGGGCACCCGGCTGCGGCCGCTGACGCTGTCCGCGCCCAAGCCCATGCTGCCCACGGCCGGGCTGCCGTTTCTGACCCACCTGCTGTCGAGGATCGCCGCGGCGGGCATCGAGCACGTCATCCTGAGCACCTCGTACCAGGCCGCGGTGTTCGAGGCCGAGTTCGGCGACGGGTCCAAGCTGGGCCTGCAGATCGAATACGTCACCGAGGAGCGGCCGCTGGGCACCGGGGGCGGCATCGCCAACGTCGCCGGGCACCTGCGGCACGACACCGTGATGGTGTTCAACGGCGACGTCCTCGCCGGGTCCGACCTCGGCGAGATGATCGAGTTCCACCGGGCCCAGCAGGCCGACGTCACGTTGCACCTGGTGCGGGTGGGCGACCCGCGGGCCTTCGGCTGCGTGACCACCGACGAGGACGGCCGGGTCACCGCCTTCCTGGAGAAGACGCAGGACCCGCCGACCGACCAGATCAACGCCGGCACCTACGTGTTCGCCCGCGACATCATCGACCGGATCCCGCGGGGCCGCGAGGTGTCGGTGGAACGCGAGGTGTTCCCGGCCCTGCTCTCCGATCCGGACGTCAAGGTGTGCGGCTACGTCGACGCCAGCTACTGGCGCGACATGGGCACGCCGGAGGACTTCGTCCGGGGCTCGGCCGACCTGGTCCGGGGGATCGTGTCGTCGCCGGCCCTGCACGGCCACCGCGGCGAGCAGCTGGTGCACGACGGCGCCGCGGTGTCACCGGGCGCGGTGCTGGTGGGCGGCACCGTCGTCGGGCGGGGCGCCGAGATCGGCCCCGGCGTCCGGCTGGACGGCGCGGTGATCTTCGACGGTGTCAAGGTCGAGGCCGGCAGCGTGATCGAGCGCTCGATCATCGGATTCGGCGCGCGCATCGGGCCGCGGGCGCTGATCCGCGACGGCGTGATCGGCGACGGCGCCGACATCGGGGCGCGCTGCGAGCTGCTGCGCGGCGCCCGGGTGTGGCCCGGCGTCTCGATTCCCGACGGCGGGATCCGCTACTCGTCCGACGTGTGAGGCCGCATCCTCTCGAACGTCACGCTGGCGTAGCGCTCGACGCCGACGGCCGCGCTAGCGTGACGCTCGGCCCGTCGCGCGGGCGACGAGGTACGCCAGCGCGTGGTCGCTGCCGTCCGGCAGCGCGTCGGCGGGCCACCACCGCAAATCGTCGGACTCGTCGCTGATCGCGATCCGCGCGCCGGGCGGCGCGTGGGCCACGAACTGCAGGTCCAGGTGCCGGGTGGGTACGCCCAGCGAACAGGTGACCGGGTGCACGTGGATGGCGGCCAGCTCGGGCTCGATGCGCAGACCGGTGACGCCGGACTCCTCGGTGGCCTCCCGCAGCGCGGCGGCGACGATGTCGCCGTCGTCTTCGTCGCAGTGGCCGCCCAGCTGCACCCAGCGGCCCACCCGCGGGTGCAAGGTGAGCAGCACCCGGTCGCCGGTGTGGTCGACCACCAGCGCCGAGGCGGTGACGTGGCCCGGCACGCACTCGCGCCGGCAGGCGTCCGGTCGGGCGAGCACGAAGGCCAGCACCGCGTGCCGCAACGAATCCTGGGCCGCGTCGGGCCCCCGCCAATCGGTCAGCAACGCGATCACCGACTCCCGCACGCTCACCGGGAACCCCGCCGTTTCCGGCGATCCCGCAGCGACGCCCAGGCCGCGCGGCAGTCCGCCACCGCCTCGGGCCGCAGCCCCAGCCCGTCGATCAGCACGCGGCGGTCGACGAGGTCGAGCGCCTTCTCGATCTCGTTGGCCTTCAACAACACATCGACGTCGCCGGCGAGGCCGGGGCCGGCGAGCGCCGGTGGGGGAATGGGCAGCTGCTCGGCTTCGCGGGGTTCGAGCTCCAGGATGCCCCCGCCGTAGCTGCGGCCGATGATCTCGGCGAAGGCGAACGTCACGCTGTTGTGGAAGACGGCGGCCAGCGCGGTCGCGTCTTCGAAATCGGAGCCCGCGTTCAGGCGCAGCCGGTGCACGGTGTCGGTGCTCGTCGCGGCGGCGGCGTTGACGGTCAGCCGCGGCGCCAGGTGAATCTGGCGCAGCAGGAACAGATCCGGGACCCACGGCGACGGCGTGGTCCACCACGGCTTGCGGATCGAGCATTTGTAGCCCCGGTGGACGCCGGCGGACTCACCGGCCCGGATGTGTGCGATCAGCGCGGGGTCGTCCGGCTCGCGCGGCGCGTCGAGCAGCCAGGTCCGTCGCCCGGACGCGACATCGCCTGCCCGGCAATCGGTGTCGTAGACCAGTCCGGACAGCTGCGCGCTGCGCGACACGAGCGGGACGCAGTGGGGGAGCAGCCCGAGTTCGCGGGCCTGCGCGTCGGTGAAGGTGAAGAAGCTGTTGCGGCCCGTCACGATGCCCACGTCCACCGCGGCGACCGACCCGAGCCGGGTCAGGGCCGGCGATCGCTTGAGCGTGCGCAGCAGCCGGATCGCGGCCGGGTCCAGGAAGTACTTGGTCCACTTCTCGTTTTCGTGCAACAACGCGGGAGCCGCCTCGACGTCGAAGTCCGCGCCCGCGAGCGCGTCGGCGCCGGCGAGGTGGACCGCGCGGATGCGCGCCGGCCCGGCGCCGGCGACCCCGCAGAACAGCACGACCTCCTGCAGGATGCCGTCGAAGACCAGGCGCTCGAACGTGACCAGCGTGATGTCGGCGAAGCGGCCCAGCAGGAACTCGCGCAGCTGCGCGGCGTAAGAGACCTGGAGCAACTCGGCGGGCAGCACCAGCCCCACCCGACCGCCCTCGCGCACCAGGATCGAGCTCGCCACCACGAAGGGCACCCACGCGTTGGTCAGCCGGGTCGGCCGCAAACCCGCGCGCCTCATCAGTTCCAGCGCGGGGTCGCGCTGCTCGGGCGCCCAGTTGCCGAACCGGATGTAGGGCGGATTCCCCGCGACCCCGTCCCAGCCGCCGGGCTCGGCCGCGGGGAGCCAGGCGAACAGGTTCGCGGCGTCGACGGGGGCGAATCGGCGCGCCTTGGCCGCCTCTCCGGGCACCAGCTCGACGCCGCGCGCCCCGCCGCCGAGGGCGGCCAGCTCGCGCAGGATCGCGCCGTCGCCGCAGGACGGTTCCACGATGCGCGGGCCGGCTTCGCCGACCCAGCGGGCCAGGAACCGGGCCACCGGCGCGGGCGTGTAGTAGCCGCCGCGGACCTTGTCGGCGGACGCCGCCGGCTTGCCCGCGAATCTCATGGGCCGATTATCGCCGACGGACGCCGCTCACTTGCGGATCAGCAAATCCCCGGGGTCCACCGCGTCGCGCGGCCCGGCGGTTTCCTCCGGGTAGCCGATCGCGATGGCGCCCAACGGCTCCCAGTCGGCGGGCAATTCGAGCTCGGCGCGCACCAGGTCGGCGGCGAAGATCGTCGAGCCGATCCAGCAGCTGCCCACCCCCCGCACTGCCAGCGCGACCAGCAGCGCCTGCACGGCCGCCCCGACCGCGACGGTGAACATGGTGTGCTCGGCCTCGGTGCGGGCGGCGTCGGGATAGGAGTGCGCGCCGTCGGGGACCAGCATCGGGATGACGACCTCGGGTGCGTCGTAAAGGATCTGGCCGCGCGCCACCCGGCGCTCCACCGAGTCGGCGGGCCGGCCGTCACCGGAAAGGTCGGCGCGCCACTTGTCTTTCATGCGGTCCAGCAACCGGATCCGGGCGTCGCGGGCCCGCAGCCAGACGAACCGGACTGGGCGGGTGTGGTGCGGGGCCGGGGCGGTGAGGGCCTCGGCGACGGCGGCTTCGATCAGCTCGGGCGCCACCGGCTCCGCGCTGAACCGGCGCACCGATCGGCGCAACAGCTGGGCCTGCCGCCGGCCCAGGTCGATGGCCTCGGCGGTGCCCAGCCAGAACAGGTCCTCCTCGCCGGGCCGCAGCAGCTGCCGCGCCGTCGAGCCGTCGTCGCTCACCGTGAGGCCGCGCACCACGGCCACCGGCATGGCGGTCAATTTCCCCTTCACCAGATCGGCCGCCGCCGCCACCTCGTCGGCGACCGCGATCTCGGTGACCACCAGCTCGTTGCCGTGCCGGTCGACGGACCCCGAATAGCCGTGCAGCACAGCCAGACCGGACGATCCCACCGCCGCGTCGATCTGGCCGTTGCGCCAAGCGCGGCCCATGGTGTCGGTGATGACGACGGCGACGTCGACGCCGAGCAGCCGGGCCAGCCCGGCGCGCAGGGCGGCGGCGCTGCCGTCCGGGTCGAGCGGCAGCAGCGCCAGTTCGTCGCGGCCCACGTTGGATCCGTCCACGCCCGCGGCGGCCTGGATCAGGCCGATGCGGTTCTCGGTGATCAGGGTGCGCCCCTTGCGCGCCAACACCCGCACCGCCTCGTCGTCGACCAGTTTGCGGCGGAGTTGGTCGCGCTCCTCGGCGTCCTGCGGCGCCGGCACCAGCCGGCCCTCGCACTTGGACACCACCTTGCTCGTCACCACCACGACGTCGCCGTCGCGCAGCCAGGGGGCGGCCGCGGCCAACGCCGCGCTCAGGTCGTCGCCGGGCCGGAATTCGGGCAGCCCCGCGACGGGCAGGATTTCGATCGCCGCGGCCGTGCCGTGTTCGGTCACGCCGTCACGCCCGCAAGCTCGAGCCCCGCGGCGACCATCTCGGCCGTCGCCTTGGGATCGGTCATCAACAGCGGAACGGCGGTCACCGCCACGCCGTCGATGTCGGCGTGATCGCCCTCGTGCACCAGCCAGCAATCGAGGATCCCGGTGCCGCGGCGCGCCCCGTAGTGCCGGCCGACCGCCTCCGCGGTGGATGGGACCCCGATGACCGACAGGCACGCATCTGCCATGCCGCGCAATGGCTTTCCACCGATGATCGGCGAGTAGCCGACGACCGGGGCGCGCGCCGAGCGCAGCGCGGAGCGGATTCCGGGGACGGCCAGGATGGCGCCGACGCTCACCACCGGATTGGACGGCGCCAGCAGGATGACGTCGGCGTCGGCGATGGCCGCCACCGCTTCACTTGTGGCGGAGGCCTTTTCGGCGCCGATGAAGGCGAAGCTGTGGGTGGGCACGTCGGCGCGGTAGCGCACCCACCATTCCTGGAAGTGGATGGCCCGCCGGTTGCCGTCGTCGGGATCGGTGATCACCACGTGGGTCTCGCAGCGGTCGTCGCTGGCCGGCAGCAGACGGGCGCCGGGTTGCCAGCGGTCGCACAGCGCCGTGGTGATCTGTGACAGCGGGTAGCCGGCGTTGAGCATCTGGGTGCGCACCAGGTGGGTGGCGATATCCCGGTCGCCGAGACCGAACCAGTCCGGTTGCACGCCGTAGCGCGCCAATTCCTCTTTGGCGTGCCAGGTTTCGTCGCGGTGACCCCACCCTCGCTCCGGGTCTACGCCTCCACCTAAGGTGTACATGCAGGTGTCCAAATCCGGGCAGACCCGCAGTCCATGAATCCAGGCGTCGTCGCCGATGTTGACGATGGCGTTGAGTTCGTGGTTGCTGGTTCCCGCATCCGGGTGCCGTTGCGTTTCGAACTGACCGAGCCCGAGCAGCTGTTGAACCCCCAGCAGGAAGCGGGCGCCGCCAACCCCACCGACCAGAACGGTGACCTTCACTTGGACGACAGTACTGCCCGGCGACCGTGCGGTGTCGGGGCCGTTACGCGGCCCTTAAGCATAGTTGCGGGCGGTGTGATCGACACGCCGAATGCGCAAAACAACGGAAACGCCGTAATTCGGTCACGAGATGGTATGGAAATGCGCCGTAATGCTTGACCCGGCAGGTCAACCCGTGTCTAATCACAACAGTGTCATTTCCCGGTTGGCCGGCCGGTTCCGGTGTCGCAGACCGAGATTCGATCACTTGTTCGAATTGTCTGTACACATCAGAAAAGTGGGAACCACTCACTCTCTCAATCAAACTGAGGAGGCGGACGACCGTATGTCTTACGAACATCTTCGAGGAGTCATGGCGAGCACGCCGCACACCCCCATCGCTTCGGCGCCGGCCCTGCCCGCGCGGCCGCACCTGACCGTGGTTCCTGATGCGCCAGTCGCATTCGAGCCCGAGCCGATGCCGATGCCCGTTGCGGACCAGTGGCAGGACCGGGCGCTGTGCGCTCAAACGGATCCCGAGGCCTTCTTCCCGGAGAAGGGCGGATCCACCCGCGAGGCCAAGAAGATCTGCCTGGGGTGCGAGGTGCGTCATGAGTGCCTGGAGTACGCCCTGGAGCACGACGAGCGCTTCGGCATTTGGGGCGGTCTCTCCGAGCGCGAGCGTCGGCGCCTCAAGCGCGGCATCATCTAGCGCGCCCGCGCCGCCGGAGTTTATTCGTCGTCGATCGTCGGGTCGATGACCGACGGTTCGACATCGAGGTAGATGGCCACCTGGGCCACCAAGATTTCGTGCAGTAAATCACCGAGCTCGACGGTGTCCTTGGCCCGTCGTTCAATCGGCTTGCGGAACAAGACAATTCGTGCCCGCGTGGCGTTGCCGCGGACGTCGACGCCGGCCGGGATCAATCGCGCCAGCGGGATCGGCCCGTCGGCGATCACCTCCGGCGGCCACTGCACGCTGTCGGGATCCTTGGCCGCGATGCGGGGAATCTCGTCGACCGCCACGTCCAACTCGGCCAGCCGGGCCTGCCAATGTCGTTCGATCGGTTCGTAGGCCTCGAGCACCGCCATGTCGAACCGCTCGGCCCGGCTGCGCCAGCCCGGCACCGTCGGCGGCAGCAGCGGACCGCGCACATCGCGGCCCCGCCGCGACGACCGGTGGGAGGCGAACCGGCCCGGAGACCGGCCCCTGTGCGGGGAGCTGCGCGAATCGCCCACGGGCCGATGGTAACGGTTGCACATCGGGCGCCGAGGCGTTGCGCGTGTCCGGCGCTTCCCGGACGTTTGCGCACGATAGCCTTTCGGCGTGAACGTTCCCCGTCGCTGTTGTCGGCCCGGGTGTCCGCACTACGCCGTGGCGACCTTGACGTTCGTCTACTCGGACTCGACGGCGGTGGTCGGCCCACTCGCGACCGCGCGGGAACCGCATTCGTGGGACCTGTGCGTCGGCCACGCCGGCCGGATCACCGCGCCCCGCGGATGGGATCTCGTGCGCCACGCCGGCCCGCTCTTCACCGAGCCGACCCATCCCGATGAGGACGACCTGGTCGCCCTCGCCGACGCGGTGCGCGAGGGCGCTCCCGGCGAGCGCGGCGCGGCCTACGGCGGCACCGGCGCGCCCCGCAACGGATTTGACGGCTTCGGCGATCCGCTCGTCCATCACGGCGGGTCGCAGGCCACCGCGCCCAGCAGCAGTGTGCTGGCGCCGCCCGAGCATCGTTCCGGCCGGCGCCGCGGGCATCTGCGGGTGTTGCCCGACCCCAGTGACTAGCCGTTCCGGCGTCGCGGGCAATCCCCGCGCACCACTGCGGTCCCGTGTTTCCTCCGGGCCGATAGGCTGACGGCCAAGAGGCGAAGGAACGAAGCAATTCCAAGGCGTCAGGAGGCCCCCGCATGTCTCGGCTCGCCGCGACTGTGCATCGTGTCGTCAAGGCGTACGACGTGCGAGGGCTGGTCGGCGAGGAGATCGACGAGCCTCTGGTCACCGCGTTGGGGGCGGCCTTCGCCAAGCTGATGCGCGGCGAGGGTGCCGGGCGGGTGGTGATCGGCCACGACATGCGGGACAGTTCGCCGGCGCTGGCCGAGGCGTTCGCGGCCGGGGTCCTGGGCCAGGGCCTGGACGTGGTGCGGATCGGCCTGTCCTCCACGGATCAGCTCTACTTCGCCTCGGGGTCGCTGGACTGCCCGGGCGCGATGTTCACCGCGAGCCACAACCCGGCGGCCTACAACGGCATCAAGCTGTGCCGCGCCGCCGCCAAGCCGGTCGGCGCCGAGAGCGGCCTGCGCGCGATCAGCGAGGACGTCATCGCCGGGGTCGAGCCCTACGACGGACAACCCGGAACCGTCACCGACCGCGACGTGCTCGACGACTACGGCGCGTTCCTGCGCTCGCTGGTGAACACCTCGGGGCTGCGGCCCCTGCGGGTCGCCGTGGACGCCGGCAACGGCATGGCCGGTCTCACCGCGCCCGCCGTGCTCGGCGCGATCGACTCGATCACCCTGCTGCCGTTGTACTTCGAGCTCGACGGCTCGTTTCCCAATCACGAGGCCAACCCGCTGGATCCGGCCAACCTGGTGGACCTGCAGGCCTACGTCCGCGAGACCGGCGCCGACGTCGGGCTGGCCTTCGACGGCGACGCCGACCGCTGCTTCGTCGTCGACGAACTCGGCCGCCCGGTGTCGCCGTCGACGGTCACCAGCCTGGTGGCCGCGCGGGAACTGGGCCGGGAGATCGGCGCCACCATCATCCACAACGTCATCACCTCGCGGGCGGTGCCGGAGTTGGTGACCGAGCGCGGGGGCACGCCGCTGCGCTCCCGCGTCGGGCACTCCTATATCAAGGCGATGATGGCCGACACCGGCGCCATCTTCGGCGGGGAACACTCGGCGCACTATTACTTCCGTGACTTCTGGGGCGCGGACTCCGGGATGCTGGCGGCGCTGTACGTGCTGGCCGCCCTCGGCGAGCAGGACCGGCCGTTGTCGGAGTTGACCGCCGACTACCAGCGCTACGAATCGTCCGGCGAGATCAACTTCACGGTGTCCGACGCCGCGCTGTGCACCGAGGCGGTGCTCAAGTGCTTCGGCAGCCGCATCCACTCCATAGACCATGTGGACGGGGTGACCGTAGACCTCGGCGACGGCAGCTGGTTCAACCTGCGCAGCTCCAACACCGAGCCGCTGCTGCGGCTCAACGTGGAGGCGCGCAGCACCGAGGACGTCGACGCGGTGGTCGCCGAGGTCAGCGCCGAGATCCGCGCCCAGTCCGCCCCCGCGGGGGCCGCGACGTGAACGCCGTGCGGGCGATCGATCTCGAGGACACCGAGGGCCTGCTCGCCGCCGACCGGGACGGCCTGCTGCGCTCGGCCTCGTCGGCCGGGGCGCAGGTGCGCGCCGTCGCCGCCGCCGTCGACGAGGGCGCGCTGGACCCGCTGCGGTCCGACGACCGGCCGCGCAGCCTGATCTGGGTCGCCGGCCGCGGGGCCGCCGAGGCCGCCGGCGCGATGGTGGCCGCGACGGTGGCCGGTGCCGCCTCCGAGCCGATCGCGCTGACCGCCGAGGTGCCGCCGTGGATCGGCCCGCTCGACGTGCTGGTGGTCGCGGGCGACGACCCCGGCGATCCCGCGCTGGTCAGCGCGGCCGCCACCGGGGTGCGCCGTGGGGCGCGCGTCGTCGTCGCCGCGCCGTACGAGGGCCCGCTGCGGGATTCCACGGCGGGGCGGGCGGCGGTGCTGGCCCCGCGGCTCCCGATCCCCGACGAGTTCGGATTGTGCCGCTACCTGGCCGCCGGCCTGGCCGTCGTGCAGGCGGTGGACCAGCGACCCAGCATCGACCTGCGGGCGCTGGCCGACGAGCTGGCCGCCGAGGCGCTGCGCAACAGCGCGGCCCGCGAGCTGTTCACCAACCCGGCCAAGACCATCGCCGCGCGCCTGGCCGGCCGGCAGGTCGCGTTGACCGGCGACTGCGCCGCCACGCTGGCGCTGGCCCGGCACGGCAGCTCGGTGCTGCTGCGGGTGGCCCATCAGGTGGTCGCCGCCAGCGGGCTGGCGGACGCCGTCGTCGCGCTGCGCGCCGGGGGGCCCGGCGGCCTGCCGGATCCCGCCGACGCGATCTTCCACGACGAACAGATCGACGGGCCGCTGCCCCAGCGGCTGCTGGTGCTGGCGCTCACCCTGTCCGCCGAACAGACGGTGGTGGCCGCCCGGACGGCCGGGCTCGACGACGTGTACCTGCTCGCCGCCGAGGACGTGCCCGACGGACCCGGCGGCTCGGCCGGCTCGACGGTTGCGCCGAAGTTGGGCGGTGCCATCAGCGCCGAGCAGCAACTGGCAGTATTAGCCGTTCGACTGGAGATGGCCGCGGTTTACGCGCGCCTGGCGCGGGGATAGATAGAACAGTGGAACTGCTTCGCGGGGCGTTGCGTACTTACGCCTGGGGATCGCGTACCGCCATAGCCGAATTCACCGGGCGTTCGGTACCGGCCGCCCATCCCGAGGCCGAGCTCTGGTTCGGCGCCCACCCCGGCGACCCGGCCTGGCTGGAAACCGACGCGGGCGAGATATCTTTGCTCGACGCCCTGGTCGCCGACCCGGAGGGCCAGCTCGGTCCCGGCGCGCGGGCCCGGTTCGGTGACGTGCTGCCGTTCCTGGTCAAGGTGCTCGCGGCCGACGAGCCGCTGTCGCTGCAGGCCCACCCGAGCGCGGCGCAGGCCGCCGAGGGCTACCTGCGGGAGGAGCGGCTGGGCATCCCGCTGACCTCCCCGGTGCGCAACTACCGCGACACGTCGCACAAACCCGAACTGCTGGTGGCGCTGCAGCCGTTCGAGGCGCTCGCCGGATTCCGCCAGGCCTCGCGCACCATCGCGCTGCTGCGGGCGCTGGCCGTCTCCGACCTCGACCCGTTCATCGACCTGCTCAACGACCAATCCGACGCCGACGGCCTGCGCGCGCTGTTCACCACCTGGATCACCGCGCCGCAGCCCGACATCGACGTGCTGGTGCCCGCCGTGCTGGACGGCGCCATCCAGTACATCAGCTCCGGGGCAACGGAATTCGCCGGCGAGGTGAAGACGGTGCTGGAGCTGGGGGAGCGCTACCCCGGCGACGCCGGCGTGCTGGCGGCGCTGCTGCTGAACCGCATCACGCTGGCCCCGGGCGAGGCGATCTTCGTGTCGGCGGGCAGCCTGCACACCTACCTGCGCGGCTTCGCGCTGGAGGTGATGGCCAACTCGGACAACGTGTTACGCGGCGGCCTGACCCCCAAGCACGTCGACGTCCCCGAGCTGTTGCGGGTGCTGAACTTCACGCCCACCACCGAGGAACAGGTGCGGGCCCCGATGCGCCGCGAGGGCTTCGGCCTGATCTACGAGACCCCGGCCGACGAGTTCGCCGTCGCGCTGCTGGAGCTCGACGGTGAGTATCTGGGTCACGAGGTCGACGCGTCGTGCAGCCACGAGGGCCCGCAGATCCTGCTGTGCACCGAGGGCTGCACGACCGTGCACGGCAAGTCCGGATCGCTGACGCTGCAGCGGGGGATGGCCGCGTGGGTGGCGGCCGACGACGCCCCGATCCGGCTGGTCGCGCGCGAGCCCACGAAGTTGTTCAGGGCGACCGTAGGGCTGTAGGAGTGCGCCGGCGGTCGCCACGGACCGCCTGACGGCGCTCGCCCAGCCACAGCCGCATGTTGTGCGCGATGGTCCGCCCGACGATGCGCGGCGGCGGAACCATGTAAAGGCTGTCCAGCAGCGAGAACCGCCGCAAAAACCATTCCGCCAGAACGGGATCGGTCTCCGCGGCCCCCAGGAACTGGTCGAACAGCGCGCCGGACGGCCGCCACCACCACGGGGCGGGCTGCTTCGGCTCGGCGTGGTGGAAGGTGACGTCGCCGATGGCGTTCATCGTCCAGACCGGGAACGTGCTCTTGGCCGTCGCCCGGCTCAGCGCGGCGGCCACCTCGTCGTCGGGCAGCTGCAGCGCGCGGCGCAGATGCCCCGCCTGCAGCGAGGTCATCGTCATGCCCTGCCCGAAGGTGGGGTTGAAGCTGGCCACGGCGTCTCCGAACGGAAGGATGCCGGCGGGTAGGCGGTCCAGCTTGTCGTAGCGCCGCCACTTGCTGGCCGGGAAGGCGTGGAATGCCGGCTCGCCGATGGGGTCGGCCTGCTTGAGCGCCGCGTTCACGTGCGCCGGCACCAGCTCCTCGGCCAGCTCCAGCATCTCGGGAAAGGTTTGCGGCGGTTTGACATTCGCCACCCCGAAGGTGGTCAGCACCCAGGTGCCGTCCTCGTAGCACAGCATGCCCAGCCCCAGCGACTTGTCGTGCGAGGCGCCGGCGACCACCACCTTCTCGGCGATCAGCCCGTCGGGGATGCGGAACTGCTGGGTGGCGTAGTAGATGCCGATGTCGAGGACTTCCTCCGTCGGGCGCTCGTAGCCCCACTGGGTCAACCACACCGGCAGCCGGGTGCCCCGGCCGGCCGCGTCGACGACGAGGTCCGCGGCAACGAATTCCGGCTCCCCGCCGCCGTCGCCCGCCGGATCCAGCAGCACCCCGGTCACCCGCTGACGCACCGGGTCGAACCGCGGTTCGGCCACCGAGCGCCGCGCGATGGTGACGTTGGCGGTGTTCTGGACCCGTTTGCGCAACTGCCACTCCAGGTGCGGGCGGCTGGGCACGTACGCGGTGAATTCGTCGCGCAGGGTGTGTCCGGTCCCGAGCACGTGCCCGGCGGCGCCGAGGTGGATGCAATCCGGCCGGTTCTCCAGCATGGGCACGCCGGCGGCGACCATGTCTTCCAGCAGGCCGGGGAACAGGCTCTCGAACTCCATTGCGCCACGGGCCATCAGCATGTGCAGGTGCCGGTCCTGGGGGACCGTCGCGCGGTTCGACGGCGTGCTCGGCAGCTCGTCGCGTTCGTAGACGGTGACGCGGGCATAGGAGTCCGAGAGCACCCGCGCGGCGCACAGGCCGGCGATGCTCGCTCCGATGACCACCGCGTGGTCCCTGGTGTTTGCTTTGGTGTCCGGCATCTCGGCAGAGTACCCAGTACTGTGACGGACCAATGGGTCCCACTCGTTGGGAAAGGGCGGCGGATGGCCAATCGATGGCGCATGAAGTCGGTCGAACAATCGATCGCTGACACCGACGAGCCAGACACCCGGCTACGCAAGGAACTGACCTGGCTGGACCTGGTCGTCTTCGGGGTGGCCGTGGTGATCGGCGCCGGAATCTTCACGGTGACCGCGTCCACCACCGGCGACATCACCGGCCCGGCGATCTGGATCTCGTTCGTGATCGCGGCCGTCACCTGCGCGCTCGCGGCGCTGTGCTACGCCGAGTTCGCCTCGACCCTGCCGGTCGCCGGCAGCGCCTACACCTTCTCTTATGCCACCTTCGGCGAGTTCCTGGCCTGGATCATCGGCTGGAACCTGCTGCTGGAGCTGGCCATCGGCGCGGCGGTGGTGGCCAAGGGGTGGTCGAGCTACCTGGGCAACGTGTTCGGGTTCGCCGGCGGCACCAGCCAGTTCGGGTCGGTCAACCTGGACTGGGGCGCACTGCTGATCGTCGCCGGGGTGGCGACCCTGATCGCGCTGGGCACCAAGCTGTCGTCCAGGTTCTCCGCGGTGATCACCGGCATCAAGGTGTCGGTGGTGCTGCTGGTGGTCGTCGTCGGAGCCTTCTATATCAAGGCCTCCAACTATTCGCCGTTCATTCCCAAGCCCGAGGCCGGGCACGAGGCCTCCGGCGTCAACCAGTCGGTGCTGTCGCTGCTGACGGGGGCGCACAGCAGCCACTACGGCTGGTACGGCGTGCTGGCCGGCGCCTCGATCGTGTTCTTCGCGTTCATCGGGTTCGACATCGTCGCCACCATGGCCGAGGAGACCAAGCGGCCCCAGCGCGACGTCCCGCGGGGCATCCTGGCGTCGCTGGCGATCGTGACCGTGCTCTACGTGGCGGTGTCGGTGGTGCTGTCCGGGATGGTGTCCTACACCCAGCTCAAGACCGCGCCCGGCCACAAGCCGGCGAACCTGGCCACGGCGTTCACGGCCAACGGCATCAACTGGGCCAGCAAGATCATCGCCATCGGGGCGCTCGCCGGACTGACCACCGTGGTCATGGTTCTGATGCTCGGCCAGTGCCGCGTCCTGTTCGCGATGGCGCGCGACGGCCTGCTGCCGCGGCAGCTGGCCAAGACCGGTTCGCGCGGCACCCCGGTGCGCATCACCGTGCTCGTCGCGATCGTCGTGGCCGCGACGGCCTCGGTGTTTCCGATCGCCAAGCTCGAGGAGATGGTGAACGTGGGCACGCTGTTCGCGTTCGTCCTGGTCTCGGCCGGCGTCGTCGTGCTGCGCCGCACCCGCCCCGACCTGGAGCGCGGCTTCCGGGCGCCGTGGGTGCCGGCCCTGCCGATCGCGTCGATCTGCGCCTGCGTGTGGCTGATGCTCAACCTCACCGCGCTGACCTGGGTGCGGTTCGGCGTCTGGCTCGTGGTGGGCACCGCGATCTACGTCGGCTACGGCTACCGGCACTCCGTGCAGGGCACGCGCGACGCCGGGCATCCCGACAAGGAACCCGACCCCGACGCGACTTCCACCGCGGCGTAGGCCGACGGGCGCCGGCGGGCGCAAATCCAGCTCGTCCGGTGTGCGCGCCGGGCCTTGCGCGTGCGCTTGCGGCTTTCGCGGGTGCGTCCCGGGCGAAAAACGGGCCCGGTCAGCGACCTCACTGCACGTTCGACGCCGTGGACGCACGCTCAAACTGGTTTACAAAATAGCATTCTGTGTCTAGACACGAGACGGAAGAGTCGATATTGTCAACCTCAAGCGTGGTGTGACTCACAAGGAGGTTTGGCATATGACCACAGTCGAACGGCAGGTAAACCCGGAAGCGGCCGAGCCGCCCGTCTGGCGGGACAAGAAGCGTCGCCTCTGGCTGATGGGACTGATCGCCCCGACGGCGCTGTTCGTGATGCTGCCGGTCGTCTGGGGGCTCAACCAGCTCGGCTGGCACGCCGCCGCGCAGGCGCCGCTGTGGATCGGGCCGATCCTGGTTTACGTCCTGCTGCCGATCCTGGACCTGCGCTTCGGGCCCGACGGGCAGAACCCGCCCGACGAGGTGATGGAGCAGCTGGAGAACGACAAGTACTACCGCTACTGCACCTATATCTTCATCCCCTTCCAGTACCTCAGCGTGGTCTTCGGCGCGTACCTGTTCACCGCCTCGAACCTCAGCTGGCTGGGCTTCCCGGCTGGTTCTGACGGCCCGCTGGGCTGGGCGGGCAAGCTGGGCGTGGCGCTGTCAGTGGGCGTCCTCGGCGGTGTCGGCATCAACACCGCCCACGAAATGGGCCACAAGAAGGACGCGCTGGAGCGGTGGCTGTCCAAGATCACCCTGGCGCAGACCTGCTACGGCCACTTCTACATCGAGCACAACCGCGGCCACCACGTGCGGGTGTCGACGCCGGAAGACCCCGCGTCGGCCCGCTTCGGGGAGACCTTCTGGGAGTTCTTGCCGCGCAGCGTGTTCGGCAGCCTGCGCTCGTCGCTGCGGCTCGAGGCCCAGCGCCTGCGCCGCCAGGACAAGAACCCGTGGAACCCGGCGACGTATCTGTCCAACGACGTCCTCAACGCGTGGCTGATGTCAATCGTGTTGTGGGGCGTGCTGATCGCGGTCTTCGGCCCGGCGCTCATCCCGTTCGTGATCATCCAGGCCGTCTTCGGCTTCAGCCTGCTCGAGGCCGTCAACTATCTGGAGCACTACGGGCTGTTGCGGCAGAAGAACGCCAACGGTCGCTACGAGCGTTGCGCGCCGGTGCACAGCTGGAACTCCGACCACGTCGTCACCAACCTGTTCCTGTACCACCTGCAGCGGCACAGCGACCACCACGCCAACCCCACTCGCCGCTACCAGACGCTGCGCAGCATGGAAGGCGCGCCCAACCTGCCCAGCGGCTACGCGTCGATGATCTCCCTGACCTACGTGCCGCCGCTGTGGCGCAGGGTGATGGACCACCGGGTGCTCGAGCACTACGACGGCGACATCACCAAGGTCAACATCCACCCGCGGGTGCGCGAGCGCGTGCTGGCGCGCTACGGGGCGTCGGCATGACCGCCTACCGCTGCCCGGGCTGCGACTACACCTACGACGAGGCGAAAGGCGATCCGCGGGAAGGCTTTCCCGCGGGCACGCCCTTCGGCGACATCCCCGACGACTGGTGCTGCCCTGATTGCGCGGTGCGCGAAAAGATCGATTTCCAAGAAATAGGAGCCATCCGATGACCGATTACAAGCTCTTCATCTGCGTGCAGTGCGGGTTCGAGTACGACGAGGCCAAGGGCTGGCCCGAGGACGGCATCGCGCCCGGAACCCGTTGGGACGACATCCCCGACGACTGGAGCTGCCCGGACTGCGGCGCCGCGAAATCCGACTTCGAAATGGTGGAGATAGCCCGGTCGTGATCGGCACCGGCGCCGCGGTGAAAGCGGCTATTGTCGCGCCTGTGAAGCGGATGCCCTACCCCGAGGCGTCGCGCGTCCTGCTGCGCGACTCGGTGCTGGACGCGATGCGCGAGCTGCTGGGCAGCCGCGACTGGTCCGCCATCACGCTGTCGGACGTGGCCCGCGCCGCGGGCATCAGCCGGCAGACCATCTACAACGAATTCGGCTCGCGGCAAGGCCTGGCGCAGGGATACGCCCTGCGCCTGGCCGACCGGCTGGTCGACGCGGTCGGAGGCGCGATCGACGCCAACGTCGGCAACATCTACGAAGCGTTTCTGCAGGGTTTTCGCGCCTTCTTCGCGGAGTCGGCGGCCGACCCGCTGGTGATCTCCCTGCTGACCGGCGTCGCCAAGCCGGACCTGCTGCAGATCATCACCACCGACAGCGGTCCGATCATCACCCGGGCGTCGGAGCGGCTGAGCACCGCCTTCACCCAGAGCTGGGTGGCCACCAGCGACGAGGACGCCGGCGTGCTGGCGCGGGCGATCGTGCGGCTGGCGATGAGTTACGTGTCGATGCCGCCCGAGGCCGATCACGATGTGGCGGCGGACCTGGCGCGGCTGATGACGCCGTTCGCCGAGCGGCACGGCGTCGTCAACGTCCCCTGACGCCTCCCGGTGCCCAGGCCGCCGACTACAGTGGCGCAAGAGCGGATACCTAAGCTAAGTAATCCGCTTGGAACCCAAGCCGCAGAAGGAATGAGAACTTTTATGACGACGACCGAAAGCTCGCTGACCGCCGACGTCCGCAACGGCATCGATTTCAAGGTCGCCGACCTGTCGTTGGCGGAATACGGTCGCCGGGACATCGAGCTCTCCGAGCAGGAGATGCCGGGTCTGATGTCGCTGCGCCGCGAGTACGCCGAAGTGCAGCCGCTCAAGGGCGCGCGGATCTCGGGCTCGCTGCACATGACCGTGCAGACCGCGGTGCTCATCGAGACCCTCGTCTCGCTGGGTGCGCAGGTTCGCTGGGCGTCGTGCAACATCTTCTCCACCCAGGACCACGCCGCCGCCGCGGTGGTCGTCGGCCCCTACGGCACGCCAGAGGAGCCCAAGGGCGTCCCGGTGTTCGCCTGGAAGGGCGAGACGCTCGAGGAGTACTGGTGGGCGGCCGAGCAGATGCTGACCTGGCCCGACGAGCCGGCCAACATGATCCTCGACGACGGCGGCGACGCCACCATGCTGGTGCTGCGCGGCGCGCAGTACGAGAAGGCCGGCGTGGTGCCGCCCGCCGAGGAGGACGACCCCACCGAGTGGAAGGTCTTCCTGGAGCTGCTGCGCAACCGCTTCGAGACCGACAAGGACAAGTGGACCAAGATCTCGGAGTCCGTCAAGGGCGTCACCGAGGAGACCACCACCGGCGTGCTGCGGCTCTACCAGTTCGCCGCGGCCGGCGACCTGGCCTTCCCGGCGATCAACGTCAACGACTCGGTGACCAAGTCCAAGTTCGACAACAAGTACGGCTGCCGGCACTCCCTGATCGACGGCATCAACCGCGGCACCGACGTGCTGATCGGCGGCAAGAAGGTGCTGGTCTGCGGCTACGGCGACGTGGGCAAGGGCTGCGCCGACTCGGTCAAGGGCCAGGGCGCGCGCGTCGTCGTCACCGAGATCGACCCGATCAACGCGTTGCAGGCGCTGATGGAGGGCTACGACGTCGAGACCGTCGAGGACGCGATCGGCACCGCCGACATCGTCATCACCGCGACCGGCAACAAGGACATCATCACCCTCGAGCACATGAAGGCGATGAAGGACTACGCCGTGCTGGGCAACATCGGCCACTTCGACAACGAGATCCAGGTGGCCCAGCTGGAGCGCTCCGGCGCCACCAAGACCAACATCCGCCCGCAGGTCGACGTGTGGACGTTCCCCGACAGCGGCAAGTCGATCATCCTGCTGTCGGAGGGCCGGCTGCTGAACCTGGGCAACGCCACCGGGCACCCGTCGTTCGTGATGAGCAACAGCTTCTCCAACCAGGTGATCGCCCAGATCGAGCTGTGGACCAAGAACGACGAGTACGACAACGAGGTGTACCGGCTGCCCAAGCACCTCGACGAGAAGGTGGCCCGCATCCACGTCGAGGCGCTCGGCGGCACGCTGACCAAGCTGACCAAGGAGCAGGCCGAGTACATCGGCGTCGACGTCGACGGCCCCTACAAGGCCGACCACTACCGCTACTGAGGTAGCGCTTTCTCGCCGAACGTCACGCCAGCGTGGCGTCCGGCGTCGAGTGTCACGCCAACGTGGCGTCCGGCGGCGGGCTTAGGCTGGGCGCCGTGCTCATCGCGATCGAAGGGGTGGACGGCGCGGGCAAGCGGACGTTATCCGAGGGCCTGCGCAAAGCCTTCCAGGCGGCGGGAAAGTCCGTGGCTATCACGGCTTTTCCGCGTTACGGCCAATCGGTGACCGCCGACGTCGCGGCCGAGGCCCTGCACGGCCAGCACGGGGACCTGGCGTCGTCCGTCTACGCGATGGCGATGCTGTTCGCGCTCGACCGGGCCGGGGCCGTCGAGGACATCGAGGCGCTGCGCCGCGACCACGACGTGGTGATCCTGGATCGCTACGTCGCGTCCAACGCGGCCTACAGCGCCGCGCGCCTGCACGAGGACGCGGCCGGCGCGGCGGCCGCGTGGGTGCTCGAGCTCGAGTACCGGCGGCTGCGGCTGCCCGCGCCCGACTGGCAGGTGCTGCTCGCGGTGCCGGTGGAGCTGGCCGGGCAGCGCGCCCGCAGCCGGGCCCAGTCCGACCCCGGGCGGGCCCGCGACAGCTACGAGCGCGACGATCAACTTCAGCTGCGCACCGGCGCGGTGTACGCCGAGCTGGCCGCCGCGAACTGGGGCGGGCCCTGGCTGGTCGCCGACGCGGACGTCGATCCGGCCGAGCTGGCGGCGACTTTGACCGCCGGTTAGCACAGAATTGTCACGATTTGGCGGTATCGGGCACGAAACGCCCGTGTGGCGTGCCGGGTTTGTCCCGATCTGGTGACACCATGGACTACATGAGGCAAAGGATTCTCGTCGTCGATGACGACGCTTCGCTGGCCGAGATGCTCACCATCGTGTTGCGTGGGGAGGGTTTCGACACCGCGGTCATCGGTGACGGCACCCAGGCCCTGACCGCGGTGCGCGAACTGCGCCCCGATCTGGTGTTGTTGGACCTGATGCTGCCCGGCATGAACGGCATCGACGTCTGTCGCGTGTTGCGTGCCGATTCGGGCGTGCCGATCGTCATGCTGACGGCCAAGACCGACACCGTGGACGTGGTCCTCGGCCTCGAGTCCGGCGCCGACGACTACATCATGAAGCCGTTCAAGCCCAAGGAGCTGGTGGCGCGGGTGCGGGCGCGGCTGCGGCGCAACGACGACGAGCCGGCGGAGATGCTCTCCATCGCCGACGTCGAGATCGACGTGCCGGCGCACAAGGTCACCCGCAACGGCGAGCAGATCTCGCTGACGCCGCTGGAGTTCGACCTGCTGGTCGCGTTGGCGCGCAAACCGCGGCAGGTGTTTACTCGTGATGTGCTGCTCGAACAGGTGTGGGGCTACCGGCACCCGGCGGACACCCGCCTGGTGAACGTGCACGTCCAGCGTCTGCGGGCCAAGGTTGAGAAGGACCCGGAGAATCCGACCGTGGTGCTGACCGTTCGAGGAGTGGGATACAAGGCCGGACCTCCGTGATCCGGGAGCGTCGTTGATTTGGCGCTCGCCGCGACGGACTAGGAGCCGCTGGGGGCGTTCGGGTCCCATGACCCGCGGCATGGGTGCGGTGAGTCGCGCCGTTGCCGTTGCGTGGCGCCGGTCGTTGCAGCTGCGTGTCGTCGCGCTGACGCTCGGACTGTCCCTGGCGGTGATCCTGGCGCTCGGCTTCGTGTTGACTTCTCAGGTCACCAATCGGGTGCTCGACGTGAAGGTCAGGGCCGGCATCGAGCAGATCGAGCGGGCGCGCACCACCGTCGGTGGGATCGTCAGCGGCGAGGAGACCCGCTCGCTGGACAGCAGCCTGCAGCTGGCCCGCAACACGTTGACCTCCAAGACCGACCCGGCGTCCGGCGCGGGGCTGGCCGGCGCCTTCGACGCGGTGCTGATCGTGCCGGGAGACGGGCCGCGCGCGGCCACCACGGCCGGGCCCGTCGACCAGGTGCCCAATTCCCTGCGCGGGTTCGTCAAGGCCGGGCAGGCGTCCTACCAGTACGCCACCGTGCACACCGACGGCTTCTCCGGCCCGGCGCTGATCATGGGGACGCCGGCCTCCTCACAAGTGGCCAACCTGGAGCTGTACCTGATCTTCCCGTTGAAGAACGAGCAGGCCACCATCACGCTGGTCCGCGGCACCATGATCACCGGCGGCGCCGTGCTGCTGGTGCTGCTCGCCGGGATCGCGCTGCTGGTGTCCCGCCAGGTGGTGGTCCCGGTGCGGTCGGCGTCGCGGATCGCCGAACGGTTCGCCGAAGGCCACCTGTCCGAGCGGATGCCGGTGCGCGGCGAGGACGACATGGCCCGGCTGGCGGTGTCCTTCAACGACATGGCGGAAAGCCTGTCCCGCCAGATCACCCAGCTCGAGGAGTTCGGCAACCTGCAGCGCCGGTTCACCTCCGACGTCAGCCACGAACTCCGCACGCCGCTGACCACCGTCCGGATGGCCGCCGACCTGATCTACGACCACAGCGAGGATCTCGACCCGACGTTGCGCCGGTCCACCGAGCTGATGGTCAACGAGCTGGACCGGTTCGAGTCGCTGCTCAACGACCTGCTGGAAATCTCGCGCCACGACGCCGGTGTCGCCGAGCTGTCGGTCGAGGCGGTGGACCTGCGCACCACCGTGCAGAGCGCGCTCGGCAACGTCGGCCACCTGGCCGAGGACGCCGGCATCGAGCTGCTCGTCGACCTGCCCGACGAGGAGGTGATCGCCGAGGTCGACACCCGGCGGGTGGAGCGGATCCTGCGCAACCTGATCGCCAACGCCATCGACCACGCCGAGCACAAGCCGGTGCAGATCCGGATGGGCGCCGACGAGGACACCGTCGCGGTCACCGTCCGCGACTACGGGGTGGGCCTGCGGCCCGGCGAGGAGAAGCTGGTGTTCAGCCGGTTCTGGCGGGCCGACCCGTCGCGGGTGCGCCGGTCCGGCGGCACCGGGCTCGGCCTGGCGATCAGCGTGGAGGACGCGCGCCTGCACCAGGGCCGGCTGGAGGCGTGGGGCGAGCCCGGCGAGGGCTCCTGCTTCCGGCTGACGCTCCCGCTGGTTCGCGGCCACAAGGTGACCACCAGCCCGCTGCCCATGAAGCCCATCCCGCCGACGGCCACCACGAACCCGGCGGCCCCGCCGCCGGCGAAAGAACGCTCGCGGCTGCGTGAACCGGCCGAGAGGAGCGGGTGATGCGGCGCCTGATCGGGCTGCTGCTGCTCGCGGTGCTGCTGGCGGGCTGCGCCGGCGTCCCCAGCTCGTCGGCCCCACAGGCCATCGGCACGGTCGAGCGGCCGGCGCCGTCGAACCTGCCCAAGCCGACGCCGGGCATGGATCCCGACGTGCTGCTGCGCGAATTCCTCAAGGCCACAGCCGATCCCGCGAACCGGCATCTGGCCGCACGGCAGTTCCTGACCCAGTCGGCCTCCAACTCCTGGGACGACGCCGGTAGCGCGCTGCTGATCGACCACGTGGTGTTCGTGGAAACCCGTGCCGCCGAACGGGTTTCGGCGACCATGCGGGCGGACATCCTGGGGTCGCTGTCGGACATGGGGGTGTTCGAAACGGCCGAGGGGGTGCTGCCCGACCCGGGCCCGATCGAGTTGGTGAAGACCTCCGGCGGGTGGCGGATCGACCGGCTGCCCAACGGGGTCTTCCTGGACTGGCAGCAGTTTCAGTCGACCTACAAGCGCAACACGCTGTACTTCGCCGACCCGACCGGCAAGACGGTGGTTCCGGATCCGCGCTACGTCGCGGTCGCCGACCACGATCAGCTGGCCACCGAGTTGGTCTCCAAGCTGATCGCCGGACCGCGGCCCGAGATGGCGCACACGGTCCGCAACCTGCTCGCCCCGCCGCTGCGGCTGCGCGGGCCGGTGACCCGCGCCGACGGCGGCAAGAATGGCATCGGGCGCGGCTACGGCGGCGCGCGCATCGAACTGGAGAAGCTGTCCACCACCGATCCGCACAGCCGGGCTTTGCTTGCGGCGCAAATCATTTGGACGCTGGCCCGGGCGGACATCCGGGGGCCGTATGTGATCAACGCCGACGGCGCGCCGCTGGACGACAGGTTCGCCGAGGGCTGGACCACCTCCGACGTCGCCGCCACCGACCCGGGCGTGGCCGACGGCGCGGGCGCCGGGCTGCATGCCCTGGTGAACGGGTCGCTGGTGTCGCTGGACGGCCAGCACTTCGCGAACGTGCCCGGGGCCTTCGGGCGCATGGGCGACCAGACCGGCGCGGCGCTGTCGCGCAGCGGGCGGCAGGTGGCGTCGGTCGTGACCCTGCACCGCGGCGCGCCCGACGAGGCGGCGTCGCTGTGGATCGGCGACCTCGGCGGCGAGGCGGTGCAGTCCGCCGACGGGCACGGCCTGTCGCGCCCGAGCTGGTCGCTGGACGACGCGGTCTGGGTGGTGGTGGACGGCAACAACGTGCTGCGCGCGATCCAGGAGCCGGCCTCGGGCCAACCCGCCCGCATCCCGGTCGATTCCGTCGCCGTGTCCAGCCGGTTCCCGGGCCCGATCACCGACCTGCAGCTGTCCCGCGACAGCACGCGCGCCGCGATGGTGATCGGCGGTCAGGTGATCCTGGCCAGCGTCGAGCAGACCCAGGCCGGCCAGTACGCCCTGACGTATCCGCGGCGGCTCGGCTTCGGGCTGGGGAACTCGGTGGTCTCGCTGTCCTGGCGCACGGGCGACGACATCGTGGTGACCCGCACCGACCCCAGCCACCCGGTCTCCTACGTCAACCTCGACGGGGTGAACTCGGACGCGCCCGCCCGCGGCCTGCAGATGCCCGTGCTGACGGTCGCGGCCAACCCCTCGACCGTCTACGTCGGCGCGTCCCAAGGGGTGCTGCAGTATTCGGCGGCGGCGGCCGAGGGCCAGCAGGGCTGGTCCGAGGTGCCCGGGCTGATGGTGTTCGGGGCGGCGCCGGTGCTGCCCGGCTGACCCGGGGTTGTCGGACCCGCCCGCGACACTGGCCCCCATGCTCGACCTCATCCTGCCGCTGCAGTGCGGCGGCTGCGGCGCCCCGTCGACCCGCTGGTGTGCGGCCTGCGCCCGGGAGCTGAGGGTGGCCGCCGACCAGCCGCATGTGGTGAGCCCGCGCGTCGACCCGGGGGTGCCGGTGTTCGCGCTCGGCCGCTACGCCGGCGCCCGCCGGCAGGCGATCCTGGCGCTCAAGGAGCACGGCCGCGCCGATCTGGTCGGCCCGTTGGCGGGGGCGCTGGCCACCGGCGTGCACCGGCTGCTGTCGTGGGGCATCGTCGAGACCCCGCTGACCCTGATACCGGCGCCGACGCGTCGTTCGGCGGCGCGCCGGCGCGGCGGCGACCCGGTCACGAGGCTCGCGCGCACGGCGGTGGCGGGCCACCCGGCCATCACGGTCGCCCCGGCGCTGCGGATGAGGGCGCTCGCTCGCGACTCGGTGGGGCTGGGCACGGGCGCCCGCGAGCGCAACGTCGCGGGCCGGGTGCGGCTGCGCCGCGCGCCCCCGGCCACCGAGGTCTTGATCGTCGATGACGTCGTCACCACCGGGGCGACGGCCCGCGAATCGGTGCGGATACTGCGGGCGGCGGGGGTTCGGGTCACCGCAGTGCTGACGCTCGCGGCCGCCTGAGGCTGGGCGGTCGCCAAGAGTATGTGAAGAACTCGCAACAGCTCCGCGAAATCAGTGGCA
>NZ_LZIZ01000119.1:0-6966 GCF_001666915.1 Mycobacterium sp. E3339
CCGGGCGTACGAGCGCATCACGGTGCCGACGCTGGTCGTCGAGGGGGGCGACGACAAGCTCCTTCCCTCCGGCTGGGCCGCGCAGATCGCCGGGCAGATCGACGGCGCCCGCTCGGTGGTGGTCGACCAACATGGTCTTGCGACGAGTCTGGATCACTTGATCGCTATCGGGTTCACCGGTGAGCCCACGGCGCCGACGACCCGCAGGGGCGGCGCGACGAGCTGGAACTCGTACACGCCGTCGGCGGCGCAGTCCTCGGCCAGCGCGGTGAGATCCCAGTATTCGCCGAAGATCATCCCCATATCGCGCAGGCAGAGCAGGTGCAGGGGAAAGGTGACTCCGTCGACGCCCGACACCAGGTCCTCTACCTGAAGGTTGTCGGCGGCCACCGCGGCGATCTCGTGATCGTGCAGCCACTGCGCGCACCGCCAGTCCAGCCCGGAGTAGCCCTCGGTCTTGTTCCCCGTCATGGCAAACCTTGTCCACCAACCGGTCCGGATCAGCACGATGTCGCCTCGCCCGATCGCCACGCCCTGCGCGCGAACCACGTCGTCGAGTTCTTCCGGGGAGATCGGGTTGCCGGCTTCGAGGAAGACCTCGGCGCCCCGGTGGCGAACCAAATCCAGCAACACCCCGCGGGACGTGATGCCCTTGACGTCGACCTTGTCGATGCCACAGTGGTAGGCGCCCATGCTGGTCACCGAATCCGCGGCGAAGCCGTTGTAGAGGTGATCGTCGTAGTAGACGTGGGACAGCGCATCCCACTGGCTCGCCGCCTGCAACGGCATGATGATGATGTCGTCGTTGAAACGAAACGGGTTGTCGGCCGTCATGTAGCCACTCAGCTGCTGCGCCAACGGGTTACGCGGCCAACTCGGCCCATACTTGGCCAGCGTGTTCACGTCGCCCCCGTCCACCGTCATGACGTGGACGGGATTGTGCCGGAACTCGAAGGCGCCCTGCGGACCCGACGCGCCGAAGTCGACGCCGAGCGGAAACACCTTGCCGTGCCTCACCAGACCCGCGGCCTGGGCGATCTTGTCCGCGGTGATGAAGTTCAGCGTGCCCAGCTCGTCGTCGTCGCCCCACCGTCCCCAATTGGAGACATCACGCGCGACCCGTCGGAAATCGGTCAAGTCGGTCACGGGGCTCCTTCCTGCCCTAAGAGGTCACGCGCGATCGCGGCGCCCACGTTGCCGCCGTCGACCCAGAGGATCTGCCCCGTGATATAGCTGGCGGCACCACTATTCAAGAAGAGCAACACCGCCGCCTGCTCGGCGGGGTCGGAAACCCTGCCCAGAGGCTTGGGGATGTCGTCGAGGAAGCCCTGCCCGTAGGCCGTGCGCAGCTGATCCAGGATCGGCGTCTCGGTGACCCCGGGCCCCGAGCAGTTGATGCGAATGCCCTTGGCGCCCAGCGGCGTAGCGCTTCGCGCGGTATAGAAGATGATCGCTTCTTTGGATAGCTGGTAGCCGTTGCCCAAGATCTCGGGATTGGCGTGGCACCAATCGATGCCCTCCTGCATCGTCGCGGTGTTGAGCAGGGGTGCCACCGCCGAGGCGTGTTCGCGATAGGAAGCCGCGGCGAGCGATGAGACACTGACGATCGACGATCCCGCGACCATCATCGGTACCATCGACTCGGTCAGATGGCGCAGGCCCAGAAAATTCACCGTGGCGACCAGCGGCGGGTTACCGATCCCCGACGAGACACCGGCGACATTGAACAGCGCGTCGACCCGCCCCCCGATTGACGCCACGGCGTCGTCGATCGAATGCTGGTCAGCCAGGTCGATCTCACGGAAGTCGTTCAACCCTAAGTCGGGGCGGCACTTGTCCAGCCCGATGACGTCGGCACCCAGTTCCGTGAGCTGGCGGACCACGTGCCCACCGATGCCCGAGGCGCATCCGGTCACCACCGCCCGGCGGCCGTCGTAGCGCCAGAGCGCGTCGATGGTTCCCAAGGCCGTCTCCTAGTTCAGCGACCTTCCGGAGTCACTTCTGCTGCTGCTGTTCTTTCAACCGCTGGGCCGCCTGTACGCGGCCCTCGTTGATTTCCGCCATGGCTTCGGGGATCTCGCTTGCGGTGAACTTACCGCCCCGACCGGTCGGCAGGCCACCAAACGAGTACAGTTCGTCGAACTGCGGCGCCGTGGATGCCGGCCGCCGCGCCTCCACCTTTTCGATGACCGGCTCGAGCCGCTTGCCCTTCTCGGCCACCGCCTTCGCGTCGCGCTCGATGAACTCGGGCAGCACCTCCTTGCCCATCAGCTCGATGGACTCCATGGTGCCCTCGTGGCTGCGGGGGTTGAGCAGCAGGATGATCTCGTCGACGCCGCTTTCCTCGTAGCCGCGCAGGAATTCTCGGACGGTCGTGGGCGATCCGATCGCCCCCCGCCCCGGGCCGTACGCCAGCGTCGGATCCTTTTCCACCTCTTCGAGATACCGCTTCCACACGCCGGTCCGTCCGGGGGTGTGCACCCCCGTCATGTAGTAATGCATGATCCCGAACGAGAAGAATCCGCCGCCCTGCCCCAGCCGTTGCAGCGCCTGCTCGTCGGTCTTGGCGACCATCATCGACAGGTCGCCGCCGATGGCCAGGATGTTCGGATTGATGCGCGGCGTGACGGGCACGCCGCTTTCTTCGAATTCCTTGTAGTAGCCGTTCACCCGCTCGGTCAGCGGGCCTGGACCGGTGTAGGCGAAACTCAAGGCGCCGATCGCCTTTTGGGCGGCCATCTGCACGCTGGCCGGCCGCGTGCACGCGACCCAGACCGGCGGATGCGGCTTCTGCAACGGCTTGGGAACGACGTTGCGCGCCGGCATCTGGACGTGCTCGCCGTTGAAGCCGGTGAACGGCTCCTCGATCATGCAGCGAATCGAGACCTCGAGGGCCTCCTCCCACTGTGCCCGTTTGTCGGCGGGATCGATGTTGAACCCGCCCAGCTCACCGACCGAGGACGATTCCCCGGTGCCGAACTCGACGCGGCCGTTGGAGAGCAAATCGAGGGTGGCGATGCGCTCGGCGACGCGGGCCGGGTGATTGACCACCGGCGGCAGGTGCATGATGCCGAATCCCAGCCGGATGTTCTTGGTCCGCTGGCTGGCCGCGGCCAGGAAGATCTCGGGCGCCGTCGAGTGGCAGTACTCCTCGAGGAAGTGGTGCTCGGTCAGCCAGACGGTGGAGAAGCCGGCTTTGTCCGCGGCCTCCACCTCGTCGAGGCACTCTTGCATCATGACGTGTTCGTCGTCGGGCGCCCACGGCCGCGGCAGGGCGAACTCGTAGAACAGGGATACTTTCATTGCTACCTCCTATGAGAATTAAGGGTCCGGTTGGCTGCATGTGCGGCAATGTGATTCGCCGCAACAAACCCGAAGGTCATCGCGGGGCCGATGGTGGCGCCCGCCCCGGCGTAGCTGCGTCCCATCACCGGCGCGGAGGTATTTCCCACCGCGTACAGTCCGGGCAGCACGCTGTCGTCGTCGGTCAGCACCCGCGCGTATTCGTCGGTGCGCAGGCCGCCCGAGGTGCCGAGGTCGCCGAGGACGATCCGGAACGCGTAGTAGGGCGGGTCGCCCAGCGGGCGCAGGTTCGGGTTGGGCAGGGTCGGATCGCCGTAGTAGTTGTCGTAGACGCTGTCCCCCCGGCGGAAATCGTCGTCGTGACCCCTGCGGGCGAGTTCGTTGAAGCGGCGGGCGGTTTCGGCCAGATTCGCGGCCGGCACGCCGATCGCGGCGGCCATCTCCGCCCACGTCCTCGCCGCCTTGACGACGCCGGATTCGAGCCAAGCCCGGGGGACCTTACGGCCGGTGGGCACCGGCGCACCCGGGATCTTGGGGATGGGAAGGTGCCCGCCGATGACGTAGCGATTCCACGACCTGTGGTCGGTGATCAGCCAGCAGGGGATGTGGGTGACCCCGCTCTTGTGGCCATCGATCATGGCGTGGCCGAAGTCCATGTAGGGCGCCGCCTCGTTGATGAAGCGCTTGCCGTCGCCGTTGACGATGAACTGTGCCGGCATCATGCGTTCGTTGAGCATGAATTGCATGCGGCCATCCGGCCATTGGATGGCGGGAAACCACCACGCCTCGTCGAGCAGGTCGGTCGCGGCGCCCAGCTTCTGGGCCGCGCGGATGCCGTCTCCCATGGCGGCGGGGTTACCGAAACTCCAGTCCTGGTCCACCACGGGCAGCAGCTCCTTGCGCCAGGCCAGGTCGTGGTCGAAGCCGCCGGAAGCCAGGATGACGCCGCAGCGCGCGCCGATCCGCTGCTGGATTCCGTTTCGTTCCACCGCCGCACCCGTCACCGCGCCGTCGGCGTCGGTGAGCAACTCGGTCATCGGCGAGTCCAGCCACAGCGGGATGCCACATTCGGTCATGGTCAGTCTGAGGCGGGCGGCCAGGGACTGCCCGATGGCGGCCATCCGCTCGCCGAACACCCGCGCCCTGACCATCCGCGCGATCAGCTTGAGCAATACGCCCTTGCCGGCCCAGGATTGCCGGATCCGGTAGAAGGTCCGAAGTTCCTTGGGTCCCAGCCAGATTCCCTTGGGCGCCAACGCGAGGGGTCGCAGGAGGCGCTGCTCGTCGGGGCCCAGCTCGCGCAGGTCGATGGGCGGCACGTTGATCGTGCTGCCGAGTTCGGACCCGCCGGGAAGTTCCGGATAGTAGTCCGCGTAACCGGGCTTCCAGACGAATTCACACCAGCCGGAGAGCCGTTCGAGTAAGGCGAGCATCTTGGGCGCGGATTCGACGTACTGCCGTATCCGCGCCTCGCTGACGAGTCCGTCGGTGATCCGCCGCAAGTACTCGACCACACCTTCGGGTGACGGCGCGTAGCCCTCCCTGCGCTGCGCGGGCGCCCCCGGCACCCAGATGCCGCCCCCGGACAGCGCGGTGGAACCACCGAAGAACGAGGACTTCTCCACGACCAGCGAGTCCAGGCCGGCGGCGTTGGCCGTCAGGGCGGCCGTCATCCCTCCGCCGCCCGAGCCGACGACGAGCACGTCGACGACGTGGTCGAAACCGTGCTCCGCGCCGGTCATTTCGGCACGGCCGTTCTGATGGCGAAGCCGGCGATCAGATCGGCGGCCGGTTTGTAGTAGCGCTCGACGGTGTCGTAGGGCCCGGCGCTGGCCAGCGCCGCGAACGCCGCGACCCACGTTCGGATTTCCTGGGCCGAGCTGCCGCCCTCGTGGGCGACGAACGAGTTCGACCACTGGTCGAGTTCGTCCAGCCACCCGCCGTCGATGATCTCGAGAAAGCGCTGATCCCACACCGGGTTCAACGCCTGCAGTTCGCTGTCGCCGGCCGCGAAGCGCTTGGCCGCATCGATCACGGCGGCCTGCCGGGCCTGCCGCTGCTCGGCCGTCATCGGCCGGCCGTGCACGATGCGCTCGAGCACCGGCGGCGGCGCGGTGGCCAGGGTGGGCACCGGCGGGCTGTGTGAAAGGCCGCCGGATCCCAGCAGCAACACCCGCTTGTCCAGCGTGGCCAGATACGAGCCGACCGCGGTCCCGAGCGCACGGCAACGACGTAATGGCCCCAGCGGCACACCGATCGCGTTGATGAAGATCGGTATCACCGGGCGGGAAGTGGCCTCGCCGAAAAGCTTCTCGAGCGGCTGGACGGTGCCGTGGTCCACCTCCATGCAGGCCGAAACCGCAATGTCGACCCCGGCGTCGAGCACGGCTTCCGCGCAGTCGGTGGCGAGCTGCTCGGGAACGTCCAGCGGGCCGGCATGGGTTCCGTAATCCCCAACCCCGTTGGCGCTCGTGCCGATACAGAAGGGCGGCATCATCTTGTGGAAGAACCCGTTGTAGTGGTCCGGGGAGAAGATGACGACGAGTTCGGGGTCGTAGTCGGCGACGAACTGTCGCGCGTGGGCGATCGCGGCTTCGATGTCGTCAAGCAGGTCCTGCGGCGGCCCCGGAAGATTCAGGAGCGGGCTGTGCGACATACAGCACAGAGCCAGTGCCACTTTGCGTGTCACCCCCTCTCGGGATGAGGGTGAGCGCGGCAAGGAGCGCGGCGCTCAGGTCAGGGGCGAGCTGGGCGATGCAGGCGCCGGCGATGCACCGATCGGGACGCAGGAACAACACCGACTCCTGATGGGTGTCGAACCACGATTTGACGGCGCCGCTACGGTCGCCCACGATCACGACGTCGGGATCGTCGTGTCCGGTCCAATGCAGCTGAGTCACCGGCCGCAACGCGATGAACTTCGCGCCCAACGCTTTCCAGTTCGCGAAGGCGACGTCGCCGAGTATCTTGCGCGGGTTGTTGTTCCAGCACAGCACGGCGAACCAGTCGCCGATTACGTCGTCCAGCAACACGTCCCGCTGCTCGCGGGTGTCGACCCGTGGCTGGATGAACAGGGTGCCCACCGGTGAATCCGCCCGGCCGGGCGCGCTGTGCACGACGGCGCCCTGCTCGTAACGGGGCATCGGTTTGAACCGCATCTCCAGCACATAGCGCTTGAGCGACGGCACGATCGACGCGGACCGCACCAGCAGGTCGCGCGCGCCGGCCACCCGGCGGTTGGTCGGCGAGATCACTCGCCCCACCATGGTGGAGAGGTCGATCATCGCCCGCGCGTGCTTGCGCCGCTCGATGTCGTAGGTGTCCAGCAGCTTCTCGTCGGCCCGGCCGCTCACGACCGCGGCGAGCTTCCAACCGAGATTGGCCGCGTCGCGGATTCCGCTGTTGTAGCCCTGGCCCTGCCAGACCGGCATCAGGTGCGCGGCGTCCCCGGCCAGCAGCAGCCGGCCCTTGCGGAACGCGCCGGCGATCCGCGAGTGGTGGGTGTACACGCGCCGCCGGATCACGTCGACACGCTCCGGGTGCGGCACCATCCGGGCCAGCATCTGGCTCAGGAACGCCGGGTCTTCGGCCTGCTCGTCGGTTTCGTCGGCGTGAATCATGAACTCGAACCGCCGGATTCCGTGCGCGATCGAGATCGAGGCG